>NZ_JAFAGS010000027.1 GCF_019237635.1 Pluralibacter sp. | reverse complement strand
CAACACCCGCGCCCCGTTCAGGCGAAGAAGAAGCCGGAGGAGCCGGGATTGTTAAGGGCGCGGCGGCGAGCGCCCTTAACACGTTCACCGCAGAGAAATGGACAGGAAGCGGAGGAGTAAAGTGAACGGAACGGTTCCACCCTTTTTTCAAAGGGGGCGCTTTAAAGCAAAATAATGAATAAAGATTCATTATTTTGCTTAACTGAGTTGCATTACGCGGAAGCGGCCTTTTTTATCGTTACCGTCGGTCGAGAGATATTGCACCGGGACCGGTCACCGCCAGCAGTATGAACCCGCCCGCAATACTGATGTTTTTGTAGAAGTTAATCATATTCGGGATCACGTCATTCCCGCTTAAGTGCCAGAACGCGTGGCCGATGAAGGCCGTCCCTAGGGTGTAGAACACAAAAATGACCGCCAGAGGGCGGGTAAAGAAACCGAGCACAATCAGGATAGCGACTGGCACCTCCATAATGACGGCGATGATCGCGGCGAGCATCGGCGCTGGCGCGCCAAGCGACGTCATATATTGCACTGTCCCGCTAAAGCCGGTTATTTTCGGAATCCCAAAAATAATAAACAGCACAACGATCGCAATACGCGCAATCAGCAGCATCAGATGGCGCGACTGCCCAAACTCGAAATAGCGGATAGCGTTCATAGCAGGCTCTTTTTGTGAGAAAGATAACCTAACGTTAATACACAATCCCCCGGCTCGCCATTTCTCTCCTCAACCGCGTATCAACAGTCTGAAGGCGCAGAAGTCTGCGTAAAAGATCACACGCAAAGATAAATTCTCTGTGGTTTATGCTGCTGGCGGCAGAGGCAACCTCCGGCGGCGAGAGAATATTTTTTTATTTCACGGCCCCCTGCATATGGAAGTGACGGTGTGTAAGATCGCTTCTTTTATATGGGCAAGGGAACAAATATGCAGTGTATTGATTGTCGGCAACAAGAGGCTAATAAAGAGTCCGGACTGTGCGACAGCTGTGAAACGCTCGATGAGCAGAAAATAAACGGTTTGCTCTATTTACCCGCGGCGGGGTTGATTATCAATATCCTCTGTACCCCGTACGGGTGTTATGCCTTCACTGGCGCCATTATTAACTACCTGCGGCAAACCGGGATGATTAGTGGGTATGCTATCGGCGGCGTCGCGGTCATGCTGATCGATGCGGCGATGACGCTGACCGCCAGTTGGTACTTCTTCCGGCGCAAGAAGGGCATTCGTAAGGTACTGGTCGCCTACTATCTGCTGGGCGTGGCCTATATGTTCTATTTTGCAGTGATTCCGGCGTGGTTGTATGGCGCATATTTCGATGGTAACGACATTCGCAACGCGTTGTTCCCGGTGATTGGCGCAGCAGTCTGGATCCCTTATTTCCTCTACTCCCGGCGAATTAATAAGGTATTTTGCCGTTAGATCAGGGCAATATAAAAAGGCTTTTGCAGAGAAGCCTTTTTATCATTCGGAGCGCGCTCGCAGCGTTAAGCCGACATCGCCGCCGGGATGCACCGACAGTAGGGTTTCTTTCGAATACCCGCTCTCGCTCATCAGACAGGCGCAGGCCGCATCAAAAATAGCCAGCGCCAGAATAATCGAGGTAGTCGCCAGCATGTTGAGCGGATCGGCTTCGCGCTGGACGCCAGTGGAGATGACAAGCCTCGACGCCTTCGCGATGGCTGAATCGGGGTTTTCGGTGACGCTGAGCAGCGCAACATTGCGCGCCGTCAGTCCCGGCAGCAGTCGGGTCAGCTCGTCCGAGTTGCCGCCGCGGGACAGCATAATCACCAGGTCGTCGGCGCGTAAGAAACCGAGATCGCCATGGGCGGCGTCGGTGGCGCTCAGGTAAATGGCCGGGCGTTCAACGCAGGCCAGCATATGGGCGATTTTGCGCGCCGCAATGCCGGAGGTACCCACGCCAGTGACCACTATCTTCCCCTTGCAGCCGCGCAGTTCCGCCATTAATGCCTGCCAGAGTGGCGCGTTCAGATGTCGCTCCAGACCGCTTAGCGCCTCGCTGTAAAGACGCCATGCACCGGTCGCCTGTTGCCAGCTGTCACTCATGCATCCTCCTGCATCAGTTGCCGGTACTTCATGTGATCCTGATACATTTCGTGGAACACCTGATATTTACGGTCATAGTACTGCTTGATGCGGTTGGTTTGCGGCGTCACCGTTTTACCGATGCGGCTCATCGCTGACATGGCTTCCGGGAAGGTGTCGAACACGCCCGCCGCGACGGTGCCCATCATCGCGCCGCCGAGCAGCATCGCCTCGCTCTCCTCCGGCAGTAGCATGGCGCAACCGGTGGCGTTGGCGTGCTCCTGGACAAAAATCGGGTTTTTGGTGCCGCCACCGCTCGCCATCACGGTATCGATGGTGTAGCCGCTCTGGTTCATGGTCTCAATAATATGCCGGGTGCCCAGCGCAATCGCCTGGATCGTCGTCAGATACTGCAGCGCCATATCTTCCGGGGTACGCGACAGCTTAAGGCCGGTTATCGCACCGGTCAGGGTCGGGTTAGCGCGCGGCGAACGGTTGCCGTGGAAGTAGGGGAGCATATGGATATCGCGGGTCAGGAAGGCGATATTCTCCGGCTCGCCGGCCATTTTGCGCAGCAGCGCGTTCAGCACTTCGTAGATGGTCTGTCCCTGGCTTTTCGCCTGCGTGAGCAGGGTTTCATAGCAGGGATGAGACTGAATGATATGGTCGATGAGCGCGCCGGTGGCCGACTGCCCGCCTTCGTTCAGCCAGTAGTCGGGCAGCACCGCCGAATAGTAGGGCCCCCAGACGCCACCGATAAAACGCGCCTGTTTTGAGATGGCCATATGCCCCGTCGAGGTGCCGCCGATGAGCGCGATGCGGCGGTCGAAATCCGCCACTTCGCCGGAGACGCCGCAGGCGCCCAGCGTGCCGAGGGTACCGGCATGGGCGTCGATAATCGATACGCTGACCGCGGTTCCCGGGATGAGCCCCATCTCGCTGGCGGCGCGCTGCGTCAGGCCGTGGCCGAGCGGTTCGCCCATGGTTTTAACATAGCGGCCGATTTTTTCCGCATCATGGTCGAGCAAATCCTCCAGCCCAATCTGGCGGAAGTAACTGGCATCCCATTTATCTTCGTGACCCATATAGGTCCACTTGCAGACGGTGGAACACAGCGAGCGGGTATCGTCGCCCGTGGCGCGCCAGGTAAGGAAATCCGGCAGGTCGAAATAGTAACCGGCGTTCGCCCAGGTGTTCGGCATGTGCTGTTTCAGCCACAGCAGTTTCGGTGTCTGCATTTCCGGGGAAATAATCCCGCCGACGTAGTCCAGCACCCGGTGGTGCAGGGCGTTGATGCGCTCGGCCTGCGTGATGGCGCGGTGATCCATCCACACAATGATGTTCTGCTCGCTGCGTCCGGACGGGCTGATGGTCAGCGGTTTACCCTCTTTATCCAGCACCACCAGCGAACAGGTGGCGTCAAAGCCCAATCCCTTCACCTGAATCGGGTTGATATCGGCCTGGTTGACCGCATCGCGTACGGCGTTACAAACCGCCTGCCAGATGTTGTCCGACGACTGCTCGACGAAATCGGCCTGCGGGCGGTAAATCTCAATCGCCCGGCTGGCCTGGCCGACCATTCTGCCGTTCAGATCAAACACGCCTGCTCGGGCGCTTCCGGTTCCTACATCCACACCAATGAAGTAACTCGCCATCATTTTTCTCCTGACATCAGGCTTTACGATTCTGTAATGCGATAAAAAGGAGCAGCACAGCGCCCCACAGCGCCATGGTCAAATAGCTGCTGATCCCCAGCAAATTAAAGCCGCTTTCCAGCATCTGCAGCACAATGAGCGCCAGCACCAGACCGATGATGCGCCCAAAGCCGCCGTCCGGGTTAATACCGCCGAGAACGGAGGCCAGAATGGTGACCAGCAGATACGACTCGCCGTATCCCGCTTTCGCCGAGTTGAATTTCGCCATCATCAGTATGGCCGCCACCCAGCCGAGCAGCGCGGAGATGACGTAGACGGAGATTTGCACCCGCACGGTATTGACGCCGCTGTAGCGGGTGGCCTGCTCATTCGAACCGACGAGATACAGGCTGCGCCCGAGTGTGGTGTGTTCAAGCAGCACCCACAGCAGTACCGCCACCAGCAAAAAAAGCAGCAGGGCGACCGGGATACCCGCTATCGTCGCGCTGCCGAGGTACTGAATCGCCGCCGGGAAACCGGAAATCACTGTGCCGTTAGAGAGCAAAATATTGAGGCCGGAAATCAGCGTCATGGTGCCGAGAGTGGCGAGGATCGGCGAGACGCCGACCCAGGCGATCAGCGCGCCGTTCAGCGTGCCGATAGCCACCGCCACCGCCGCGCCAGCCAACAGCGCCAGTAGCAAAAACAGCGGGTTCTCCGGATGGCTGACGATCACCGCCGCCATCACCAGCGAACAGGCGTTGGCGCCCGCGATAATCGACAGGTTAATGCCCCCGGTCAGCATGGTGATCCCCATGCCCAGCGCCAGCATGCCGAGGATTGGCAGCTGCGAACCGATGGACTGAACGTTGGCGACGCTGAAGAAACGGCTGCCCAGCAGCGCCGAAAAGACAACGGCCACCACGATAATCATCGCGCACTGCAGGCGGATGATGGCATCTCCGGGTAAGCGTTTTGTGAACGCGTTCATCTCAAAGCTCCCTTGCGAGTTTGCGTTTTTCGTTCCAGGCCGTGGCGCTGATGCTGACCAGGATAATGGCGCCGCTGAAGACGGTATGCCAGTAAGAGGAGACCCCGAGCAGCGTCAGGCCGTTTTGCAAAAAGGCCAGCAGCACAACGCCGAGCAGCGTGCCGATAAGCGTGCCGCGCCCGCCGCTCATACTGGTGCCGCCAAGCACCACCGCCGCCAGCACCGTCAGCTCAAAACCGAGCAGCGAGTTAGGGGCGACCGACTGGGTTATCTGTGCCTGCACCACGGCGGCGATACCGGCGAGAATGCCCATGTAGCCGTAGACGTAAAAATGCAGCTTCAGCAGGTTCAACCCCAGGCGCGATGCCGCATCGCGGTTGCCGCCCATGGCGTAAATCTGACGGCCAAGGCGGGTGCGGTTCATCAGTACGGCGGTAAAGAGGATGGTTCCCGCCAGGCACAGCAGAGGCAGGGTCAGGCCGTAATCGTAACCGTCGGCTGCGGTGAAGGAGAACCAGTTGATGCCGGTCATAAACCAGTCCGGAAAACCGTACAGCCAGGTGCCTTTGGTGGCGTACACCAGCAGCCCGTAGTAGACGTTGAGCGTGGCGATGGTGATGATAATTGCCGGTACGCGCAGCCAGTAAACCAGAAAACCGTTAAGCAGTCCGAGCAGCAGCCCGACGGCAATCGCGATAACCAGCGCCAGCGCGAAGTTGCCGCCGTGGGCGATGACCCAGCTCGCCATCACGTACTGGGCGATCGCCGTCATTGCCGGAAAGGAGATATCGATACCGCCGGAAATCAGCACCACAAACAGCCCGCAGGCGAGAATGCCGAGAATGGCATAGCTGGTGGCGACATCCGTCAGGTTGCCGAGCGAGAGAAATTCATTAGTTCCCACGCTCAGGCCAACCGCCAGCGCAACCACCAGCAGCCCCAGCCAGAATTCGTGTTGCCCGACTAACCGGGAGAGACGTTCGTTACTCATTGACCACCTCCGCAATCTCCGCTTCGCGACAGTGATGGGGAGTAAACTCCGCGACCAGCTCGCCGCGGCGCATCACCAGCACGCGGTGGCTGTTGTAATACGCCTCCGGGATTTCATCGCAGATCATCAGCACCGCCATTCCCTGTTCCGCGAGGCCGCGGGCTATCTGATAAATACCTTCTTTATTGGCGATATCGACGCCGACGGTGGGGGAGTCGAGAATGAGGATCCGCGGATGGGTTGCCACCCACTTGGCAATCGCAATACGTTGGGCGTTACCGCCGGACAGGGTTTTTACCGGTAGCTTGGGATCGGCGACCTTAATGTTCAGCTCGCGGATCAGCTCGTCGACCAGCGTTTGCGCTTTATTATGATCGAGCAGGCCGCTGCGGGTATGGAGCTTGTCGAACACCGTGACGATGGTGTTATCGTAAATGGACTGCTCCATGATAAGCCCCTGCGTCAGGCGATCTTCCGAGACGTAGCCGATGCCGTGCCGGATAGCGTCATGGTTATTGCGAAACGTAACCCGCTCGCCGCTAATGCGGATATCGCCGCTTTCCGGGCGCGTCATACCGAACAGGCTCAGGCACAGCTCGGTACGCCCGGCGCCCAGCAGACCGACGATTGAGACGATTTCTCCCCGACTAAGCGACAGGTTGATGTTGCGGTATTTTCCCCTGCGGCTGAGGTTACGCAGCTCCAGCAGCGGTGTGCTGTCGATTAGCGGTTTTTCGGGAAGCGGGCGGTAGTGAAAACGCTGCCCGGTCATCAGGAAGGCCAGCTCGTGGCTGTCGAGCGTCTGGGCCGGGTAGGTGCCGACTAATTTACCGTCGCGCATGACGCTGATGCGGTCCGCCACCTCCATCACCTCATCGAGGCGGTGGCTGACGAAGACAACGCAAATACCTGCGGCCTTCAGCTCGTTGACCACCCGTAGCAGGCCGTTCACCTCCTGGCGGGTCAGCGAGGCGGTCGGCTCATCCATAATCACCAGCCGGGCGTCCGCGGCGATAGCGCGGCAAATCGCGACCAGTTGGCGGTCGGCAATGGAGAGTTTTTCGACTTTTTTATCCGGATCGAGCGTCACGCCGATGCGCTTCATTGCTTTCAGCGACTGCTGCTTCATGGCGCCGCGGCGAACCCAGATATCCCCGCCCGGCAGATAGCGGTTGACGGCAATGTTTTCCGCCACGCTGAAGTTAGGAAATAGCGAGAGGTCCTGGTAGATAACCTGGATACCGTAATGGGCGCAGAGCGCTGGCGTCAGGTGGTGGAACAGTTTGCCATCGAGCTGAATCTGCGCCCCTTTTTCCGGCTGATAGACGCCGGAGATCACTTTGATAATGGTGCTTTTGCCGCAGCCGTTCTGCCCCGCCAGACAGTGAACTTCGCCTTTTTTTAACGTCAGGCTCACGTTATCCAGCGCCAGCACGCCCGGGAATTGCTTGCTGATATTCTCAAGAGTGATAAATGCGGTGGTGTCTGTCATGGACAATACCCCTGCGAGCGCCCCGAAGGGCGCGACTGTGCGTCTTTGCGATATTGCCGGCCAGACAGGCCGGCGTTGTGGTTCCCTGGTCGTTGGCTGAGGGCCTTAGAAACCGAGTGACTGTGCGTTATCTTTGGTGACTTCGAGGATCTTGTTAAAGCGGATCACTTTCTTATCCATGTCGACATCGGCTTTCCCTAAACCATCAATGGTCAGATCGGGCGTGACGGCTTTACCCTGCAGCAGTTGATCGGCGACCGTCACCAGCGCGTAGCCCGCATCTTTCGGATCCCACAGCAGCACTTTTTTGATATCGCCGCGCATCAGGTAAGGCGCTGACTGACCCGGCATGGCGATGCCGACGACGGCGACTTTATCTTTGGCGCGTTTTTTCTGTACCGCCTGGCCTGCGCCAATCGGGCCCAGAGAGCCGAAGCCGATGACCCCTTTCATTTGCGGATAGGTTTTCATCAGATCAAGCGTCGTTGCGTAGGACTTATCGATGCTTTCCGCCACCGGCAGACGCGAGGTGACTTCAAACATATCCGGGTACTTTTCTTTCTGGTATTTGATGGCGGCGTCAGCCCACGCGTTGTGCAGCGGCACGGTCAAGGAGCCGACATAAATGGCGTAGCCGCCTTTACCGCCCATTGCCTTCGCCAGCTCATCCACGTTGGCCTGCGCGTATTTTTCGCTATCGATGGTCTCGATATCCCACTGACCGATTTGCTGATCCGGGGATTCATGGGTCAGTACGACGATGCCTTTATCGCGCGCTTTTTTCAGCACCGGTTCCAGCACTTTCGCGTCGTTTGGCACCACGATAATCGCATTAACGTTCTTGGCGATCAGATCTTCGATAACTTTTACCTGCTGAGCAGGGTCTGGCGTGGAAGGACCCGTCTGGTAAGCGTTGACGTCGAGTTTTTTCGCCGCGTCGTTAACGCCAACTTCCATACGGTTGAACCAGGGAATACCGGTGACTTTCGCCACCACTGCGATTTCATACTTTTCCGCCGCAAAGGATGTACCGGACAACATGCATGCAGAAACCAGAGTTGCACTGAGTAATGCGAGTTTTAATTTCATCGTTGTACCTTTTGGGGAGACAGAGGCATGTCACGCAGGGGAGGTTATCAACGAAGGGAAGAGGGGAAGAATCGCAGTTTATCAAAATGTGATAAATGTCCGCTAGTGTAATAATTAGGATAACCATAAGTTAAATAACGGTTAATTTTTATTGTTGTTGTATTTTTTGTAAGGTCTTAAATGTTGCTAAATAAGAAATATGAAACCAAATATTAACATTTATGTATCATACTTCGGTTGCAGCGGCGGTATTTCTCGTCAATCAGGAACCCTTGCCGCTAAAAATGTTTCTATTTTGTGAACTGAATCGAGCAAGGCTAAATCGTTATCAGATGTCACAGGCTATTAAGTTGCGACTCGACATAGAGATAGCCAATACCCAGAATTTGCTGGGCGCGGCTGAGTTGTCCGAAGCCGATTTGTGTCGATTTAGCACTCGGTCCTTCGTCTCGGTCGAAGGGGTTAAAGCCAATTTGGCGAATAATGGTATTGAGCCACTTTTCACCGAAAGCGCAGCTGCGGCCATATAGCCATATCTGGTTTATATTGAGGATATTCAGGAAGTTGTACAGGCTTAGCCCAATGGCGTTTGCGGAGTTATCGACCCAGTTTTTTATCCACGGATCACCCATTTCCCAGGCATGAATAAGCTGCGTCGATGTTATTTTTTCCGGGTCCAGTACCGTAGAAGATGGTTGAGATTTTAGCCATATTCGCGCCTGTTTTTTCAATGCGCTCAGTGAGGCGATCGTTTCCAGGCAGCCATAGCGTCCACAGTCACAGGCTACCCCGTCCGGATTCACAATGGTATGGCCAATTTGCCCACTGCCGTACAGGCTGCCACGATAAATCTGGTCATTGATGACGAAAGAGGAGCCAATGCCATAATCAACGTTAATAACGCAGAAATCTCGACTCCGGCTATTGTTTTGCCATTTCTCAGCCAGAGCCAGCATGACACAGTCGTTATCTACCATGACGCGAATACCCAACTTCTCTTCCAGCAGATATTTTACTTCAACAGGGGCTTTCCACGGCGCTTGCGGCATTGTTTGCGATACACCGGTAATGGGGTCGACCTGGCCATGAATTGCCAGTGCCAGGTTTATTGTTCTCTCAGGCCATAATTTGCGATGACGATGCCAGCATTGTTCGATTTCTGCTAACAGTGCTTGTGGTGTAGGGACATTAATGGAAAAACGCTCGAACTCACCTTTTGGGCTAAGGCAGGTGTTTGCCAACTGGCACTCAATGCTGGTTGGTGTAACGTTAACACATAGCGTCCAGTCTCCCTCCGGCGCAATGAGCCAGACTCCGCTACTGTGACCTCGGGTCTGTTTTTCATCTTCAATATTTAGCACCCGCTTTTCGCTCTCCAGTTCTTCCAGAATATTGCTTACTGCTGGAATAGATATCTGTGCTAAGCGCGCCAGTGTCGATTTATTAGCGCGTTTTTCCCTGTACAGCAGCTCAAGGATGACGCCTTTGTTGTAGTGACGAATCTGTTGGTTATTAATGCAGGCTTTCATTTTACTAAACCAGGTTTACTTTATTGCGTGATTATCATACGAAAACATTGCCAGATTGTTCATTAGACTGCCATCAATCTTTTAATTCAGTATGTCTCGTTAATATTGAGGGCGATATGAACCCAGTAAAAGTTTGGCAAGAAAGTGTCAGTATCCCGACCTATGAGACCGGGCCGCAGGATATTCATCCTATGTTTTTGGAAAACCGCGTCTATCAGGGATCCTCTGGGGCGGTGTACCCCTACGGCGTAACGGACACGCTTAGTGAACAGAAGGTGTTAAAGCAGTGGCAGGCGGTATGGCTGGAAAATGACTACATCAAAGTCATGATCCTGCCGGAGTTGGGGGGGCGTGTACACCGGGCCTGGGATAAGGTGAAACATCGGGATTTTGTCTATCACAACGATGTGATTAAACCAGCCCTGGTAGGATTATTGGGACCGTGGATCTCTGGTGGCATTGAGTTCAACTGGCCACAACATCATCGTCCGACCACATTTATGCCGGTGGATTTTACGATTGAAGCGCATGACGATGGTGCGCAGACCGTGTGGGTCGGCGAAACCGAACCAATGCATGGTTTGCAGGTAATGACCGGATTTACCCTCAGTCCAGATCGCGCAGCGCTGGAAATTGGCAGTCGCGTCTATAACGGCAACGCCACCCCTCGGCATTTCCTGTGGTGGGCCAACCCGGCGGTGAAAGGCGGTGACGGTCATCAGAGCGTTTTCCCGCCGGATGTGACTGCCGTATTTGACCACGGTAAACGTGCAGTCTCCGCATTCCCTATAGCGACCGGAACCTACTACAAGGTGGATTATTCTGCGGGCGTAGATATCTCTCGCTATAAAAATGTACCGGTTCCAACCTCCTATATGGCGGAAAAATCGCAATATGATTTCGTCGGGGCATGGAACCATGATGAAGGCGGTGGTCTGCTACATGTGGCAAATCATCATATTGCGCCAGGGAAAAAGCAGTGGAGCTGGGGATATAGCGAGTTCGGCCAGGCGTGGGACAAGAATCTTACGGATGAAAACGGTCCTTACATTGAGCTGATGACAGGTATTTATGCCGATAACCAGCCAGATTTTACGTGGATTGACGCCTTCGAAGAGAAACGCTTTGAGCAGTATTTCCTGCCTTACCATACGTTGGGGATGGTACAGAATGCGTCCCGTGACGCCGTGCTAAAACTGCAACGTACAGAAGAGGGAGTCGAATGGGGTCTGTATGCTATCGCGCCGTTGGCAGGATATCGTCTGGCTGTTCGTGAAGCGGGTAAGCATGAAACGTTGCTGGATGAAGCAGTCTCGTTGACGCCAGCCTCAGTGATGCATGGGCTCCTGAAAGGCATTGAACCGGGCAGAATGACCATCGAGCTAACGGACAGCACCGGCAATCAAGTTCTTCACTATAAGGAGCATCAGCCTGAGGAAGTACCGCTGCCAGCAGTGGCAAAAGCGCCATTGGCCGCGCGTGAGATAACCAGCACTGACGATGCCTGGTTTATTGGTCAACATCTTGAGCAATATCATCACGCCAGTCGTTCTCCATTCGATTACTACCTGCAAGGGGTGGCGATCGATCCGCTTGACTATCGCTGCAACCTGTCGCTGGCGATGCTGGAGTATAACCGTGCCGATTACCTTCAGGCGGTAACTTACGCATCACAGGCGCTGAAACGCGCTCACGCGCTGAATAAAAACCCGCAGTGTGGCCAGGCTAGCCTGATCAGGGGAAACGCCAATGAGCGGCTGGCGAAATGGCCGGATGCCGAAGAGGACTTCTGGCGCGCAGTCTGGAGCGGTAACAGTAAGGCTGGTGGCTATTACGGTCTGGCGCGTCTTGCCGCTCGAAACGGTGAATATGAGGCCGGACTCGATTTTTGTCATCAGAGCTTGCGCGCTTGCCCGACCAACCAGGAGGTATTATGCCTGCAAAATCTGTTGATGCAGCTAAGCGGACGAGAGGAGAACGCTCGCCTGCAGCGCGAAAAATTGCTGCATGACTATCCGCTGAATCCGACTCTGTGGTGGCTCAACTGGTTTGCCGAACGCACCGAGGCCTGCCTGGCGCAATGGCGGGGAATGTGCCGTGGTCGTGACGTCAACGCGATGCTTACCGCAGGGCAACTTATCAACTGGGGGATGCCATCGCTGGCTTCTGACATGCTGGCAGCGCTTGGCTGTCAGCGCACGCTACCGCTTTACCTACAGGCCAGTTTGTTGCCACAGGCGGAGCGAGAGGGGCTGGTCGCGCGCGCGCGCGCCGTGTTCCCTGAATTTGTTCGCTTTCCCAATACCCTGGATGAGGTCGCCGCGCTGGAAAGTATCGACGAGTGCTGGTTCGCCCGTCATTTATTGGCTTGCTTCTTCTACAGCAAACGCAGTTATGGAAAGGCTACCGCCCTGTGGCAGCGCTGCGTAGAGATGGCGCCGGAGTTTGCTGATGGCTGGCGGGGACTGGCGATCCACGCATGGAACAAACGGCATGACGCCGAACTGGCCGCTTGCTGTCTGGATACCGCGTGTCGCTTGTCGCCGCAGGATGCTCGTCTACTGTTCGAGCGCGATCTGCTCGATAAGCTGAATGGCGCCGCACCGGCAAAACGGCTTGCCCGGATGGAGGCCAACCTTGAATGCGCGCTGAAACGCGACGACATGACCGCTGAGTTGCTAAACCTTTGGAATTTTATGGGGGAGACGCAGAAAGCGGCACAGTGTCTGGCGACGCGTAAATTCCACCCCTGGGAGGGAGGAGAGGGGAAAGTGACGGGACAGTTTATCCTCAATCATCTGCTGCGCGCCTGGCGGTCCATTGAGCAAAAGCAGCCGCAGGTAGCGGCAGAGCAGTTGCGGGCGGCGCTGCATTATCCCGAAAACCTCAGCGAAGGACGGCTACCGGGGCAGACGGATAATGATATCTGGTTCGGGCTTGCCATTTGTGCACGGGAGTCGGGAGATTCGGCAGAGGCGATGCGCTGTTTGCGCCTTGCCGCTTCAGGTGACCGCACCATCAACATTCACAGCTACTACAACGATCAGCCCGTGGATTATCTCTTCTGGCAGGGGATAGCGCTGAAAATGCTTGGCGAACAACAGGCATCCGCTCAGCTATTCACCCAGATGAAACAATGGGCGCAGCAGATGGCGACGAGCAGCATAGACGCAGATTTCTTCGCTGTTTCCCAACCGGATTTACTGTCGCTTTATGCCGACCTACAGCTTCAACACCAGGAGAAATGCCTGACCGTCGAGGCGCTTGCCGCAGCAGGGCTTGGCGATAGTCGTGCATACGATAGTGCCTGCGCCTTGCTGGATAATATTAACCCGGCATGGCCGAAAGCTGCACTGTTCCGTCAGGTAATGCCCTATGTCCTGACTTTCGTTCACTAAGGGTCGTTAACTGTATTCTTTGAGCGGCATGACCCGCCGCTCTGTTTCAGATGTTTAGAATATCTAGCAATTTGGTTTCTGAATAATCGGCTGAGCCCATTGCCGTTAATTAAAAAATGCCTTAACCCTACAGGAGGCACCTATGTGCGGAAACATCAAAACATCTTTTGCGCCATTTTTATTGTTAATACTATTTAGTTTGTCTTTTCCCTCTGTCTCCGCGGAGAAACAAGCCACTATTGGCGCTATCTATCTTGATACGCAAGGGTATTACGCTGGAGTGCGTCAGGGGATTCAGGACTCGGCAAAATCCTCTGGAGTCAAGGTTCAGCTTATTGAAACCAACGCCCAAGGGGATATTTCGAAAGAGAGTACCTTTGTCGATACTCTTGTGGCGAGAAATGTTGACGCCATTATCCTCTCTGCTGTATCTGAAAATGGCAGTAGCCGCACCGTTCGTCGCGCCAGTGAGGCCGGTATTCCAGTGATTTGCTACAACACCTGTATTAACCAAACAGGAGTTGATAAATATATTGCCGCTTATCTGGTAGGCGATCCGCTGGAATTTGGGAGAAAGCTGGGTAATGCTGCCGCCGATTATTTTGTTGCCAACAAAATAGATGAGCCGAAGATAGCAGTCATTAACTGTGAAGCATTCGAAGTTTGCGTCCAGCGCCGTAAAGGGTTCGAGGAGGCACTGAAAGCACGCCTGCCTGACGCGAAAATCGTGGCTAATCAGGAAGGAACTGTCTTAGATAAGGCAATTTCCGTCGGAGAAAAACTGATTATCTCTACACCTGGCCTGAACGCCATTATGGGCGAGTCGGGCGGTGCGACCTTGGGTGCGGTTAAGGCGGTACGTAATCAAAATCAGAGCGGGAAAATTGTCGTCTTTGGTTCTGATATGACGACAGAAATTGCCCAGGAGTTAGAAAGCAATCAGGTGCTGAAAGCGGTAGTCGATATTTCCGGTAAGAAAATGGGTAACGCTGTTTTTGCTCAGACGTTAAGTGTCATTGATAAAAAACCGCCAACGGAAAAGGTGATTCAGGTTCCTATCGATCTCTACACCAAAACGGAAGACGGTAAACAGTGGCTGGCAACGCATGTCGATGGTTTGCCTTAATCGCAGCAATAAATGGTTGAGGTTCCTATGTTGACGGCAATGCAAACAGAGGCTGTAGCAGTAGCAAAAGTGGTGGGTGGAAATAAACGTTATCCTGGTGTCGTTGCGTTGGATAACGTGAATTTCACGCTCAACAGAGGCGAAGTGCGCGCACTGCTTGGTAAAAACGGAGCGGGTAAATCAACGCTGATACGCCTGCTTACCGGAAGCGAACGTCCCGATGGCGGCGAGGTCTGGCTCGGTGATACCCGGTTGAATGGCGATGACGCCACGCTAACCCGTCGTGCAGCTGAACTTGGCGTGCGTGCGGTATATCAGGAATTAAGCCTGGTGGAAGGGTTATCGGTGGCGGAAAACCTTTGTCTTGGGCACTGGCCACGCCATGGCGGCATGATTGATTACCCGCAGATGTACAAAGAGGCACAGTTAAGCCTGCAGGCATTAGGGGTTGAGGTCGATCCTGACCAGTTGGTTTCCACCCTTAGTCCGGCACAAAAACAGCTGGTTGAGATCGCGAGGGTCATGAAAGGAGAGCCGAAAGTCGTGATCCTGGATGAACCGACCAGCTCGCTTGCCAGCGCAGAAGTGGAACTGGTGATTAGCGCAGTGAAGAAAATGTCCGCGCTGGGTGTAGCGGTCATTTATGTCAGCCATCGTATGGAAGAGATTCGCCGCATCGCCTCCTGCGCCACCATTATGCGTGATGGTCAGGTGGCGGGGGATGTGGCACTGGATAGTACCTCAACTCACCATATCGTTTCATTGATGCTTGGCCGCGTTCATGCGGATATTTCACCCGTCGAGAGCGTGGGGCTGCATGGCGAGCTGGTGCTCGAAGTCAGAGGACTGCAACAGGCACCAAAACTCAAGAATATCAGCTTTACCCTTCGGCGCGGGGAAGTGCTTGGTATTGCCGGTCTGCTTGGTGCAGGACGCAGCGAGCTATTGAAAGCCATTGTTGGGCTGGAGCCTTTCGATGGTGGGGAGATTGTACTTAACGGTGAGACCGTCAGACGTCCCGACTATGCCGATATGCTCAAACGCGGTATCGGTTATACCCCAGAAAATCGTAAAGAGGCTGGGATCATCCCCTGGCTTGGGGTTGATGAAAATACCGTGTTGACTAATCGCAGTAAGGTGAGTGTTCGGGGGATGTTGCAATGGGACACCATCCGGCGTGTAACGGAAGTGATGATGCAACGAATGACAGTGAAAGCCGCCAGTGCTGAAACGGCCATCGGTACACTCTCCGGCGGTAATCAGCAAAAAGTTGTGATTGGCCGCTGGGTTTATGCCGCCAGCCAAATTTTGCTGCTTGATGAACCGACGCGCGGCGTGGATATCGAAGCGAAACAGCAAATTTACCGCATCGTGCGTGAACTTGCTGCCGAAGGGAGGAGTGTGATGTTTATCTCCAGCGAGGTTGAGGAACTACCGCTGGTCTGTGACCGCATTCTGTTGCTTCAACACGGTACTTTCACCGGGGAATATCTTGCTCCCGTCAGTGTGGATGAGCTGATGTCCGCCATTCTGTCCGTGCACTGATGAAAATTTTACTGAGGAATTCGAAAATGTCCGCGTCGTCATTACCGTTGCCGCAAGGCAAGAACGTATCTCTCAAGCAATTTTTCAGTCGCCACATTAACGAGATTGGCCTGTTAGTGGTGATTGCTATCCTCTACCTGGTGTTTTCGCTAAATGCGCCAGGTTTTATCTCCCTGAATAACCAAATGAACGTGCTGCGCGATGCCGCCACTATCGGGATTGCCGCCTGGGCCATGACGCTGATTATTATCTCCGGTGAAATCGATGTCAGCGTTGGGCCCATGGTGGCCTTTGTTTCGGTATGTCTGGCGTTTTTACTGCAGTATCAGGTGCCGCTTAGCGTTGCCTGTTTACTGGTGCTGCTGCTCGGCGCGCTGATGGGCACGCTTGCTGGAGTGCTGCGGGGCGTATTTAACGTGCCCAGCTTTGTTGCCACGCTGGGGTTGTGGAGTGCGCTGCGTGGGATGGGGCTGTTTATGACCAATGCATTACCAGTACCGATTGATGAAAACGATGTACTGGACTGGTTGGGCGGTCAACTCCTCGGTATACCGGTGTCGGCGTTGATCATGATGATTCTGTTCGCTCTGTTTGTCTTTATCAGCCGCAAAACCGCTTTTGGTCGCTCGGTGTTCGCTGTGGGCGGTAATGCTACCGCAGCCCAGCTGTGCGGAATTAATGTCCGGCGCGTACGTATTCTGATCTTCACGTTGTCAGGAGTATTGGCAGCTGTCACCGGTATTTTGTTGGCTGCGCGTCTCGGCTCCGGCAATGCCGGAGCGGCGAATGGTCTGGAGTTTGATGTTATCGCCGCCGTTGTGGTGGGCGGGACGGCGCTTTCCGGTGGACGAGGATCGCTGTTCGGCACTTTACTGGGGGTGCTGGTCATTACGCTTATCGGCAACGGTTTGGTGCTGCTTGGCATCAACTCCTTTTTCCAGCAGGTGGTACGCGGCGTCATTATTGTGGCGGCGGTGCTGGCGAATATCATGCTGACGCAGCGCAGCGGTAAAGCAAAACACTGAATAATTCCATTACCCTGGCGCGGGCGCGGCAGGGATAAAGATTCATCGTATTGATAATGAGGGACTTATGAAAACTATGCTGGCTGCTTATTTACCGGGTAATTCCACCGTCGATCTGCGAGAAGTCTCGGTACCTACGCCGGGTATTAACCAGGTATTAATCAAAATGAAATCCTCTGGTATTTGTGGTAGCGACGTTCACTACATTTATCACCAGCACCGCGCAACGGCGGCGGCGCCGGATAAACCGCTGTATCAGGGGTTTATCAACGGCCATGAACCCTGCGGACAGATTGTGGCGTTAGGGCAGGGATGTCGCCACTTTAGCGAAGGTGACCGTGTGTTGGTTTATCACATTTCCGGTTGCGGTTTTTGTCCGAATTGCCGTCGTGGATTTCCCATTTCCTGTACTGGCAACGGAAAAGCGGCTTATGGCTGGCAGCGCGATGGTGGTCATGCGGAGTACCTGCTGGCAGAAGAAAAAGATCTGATTCTACTCCCTGATGCGCTCAGTTATGAGGACGGCGCATTCATCAGCTGTGGTGTCGGTACTGCCTATGAGGGGATTCTGCGTGGTGAGGTGTCCGGCAGCGATAATGTGCTGGTGGTTGGGCTTGGCCCCGTAGGAATGATGGCGATGATGTTGGCCCGTGGGCGTGGAGCTAAACGGGTCATCGGCGTTGATATGCTGCCGGAGCGACTGGCGATGGCAAAACAGTTAGGGGTGATGGATAACGGTTATCTCGCTACCACTGAGCGTCTGCCTGAACTGATCTCGGAAATTACTCATGGTGGTGCCGATGTGGCGCTTGACTGTTCAGGCAACGCGACAGGACGTTTGCTGGCACTTCAGTCGACTGCCGATTGGGGGCGTGTGGTTTATATCGGGGAAACCGGCAAGGTAGAGTTTGAAGTCAGCGCCGATCTCATGCATCACCAACGGCGGATCATTGGTTCCTGGGTTACCAGCCTTTTTCATATGGAAAAATGCGCTCACGACTTAACCGACTGGAAGCTTTGGCCGCGCAATGCCATCACGCATCGCTTTTCTCTGGAGCAGGCGGGAGAGGCTTATGCGCTGATGGCAAGTGGCAAATGCGGCAAAGTGGTGATTAACTTTCCGGATTAAGGAGATAAGGGATGACGTTATTTACCTTAACTAAAGGGGCATTACGGCTTGAGGTTTCTGACCGTGGCGGCGTAATTGAAGGATTCTGGCGGCAGGAAACACCGTTATTGCGCTCGGGTAAAAAAAATGGTGTCGCAACAGACTCATCCTGCTTTCCGCTGGTACCGTTCGGCAATCGCGTTAGCGGCAACCGTTTTGCCTGGCAGGGGAAGGAATACCATTTTGTACCAAACGTGACGTGGGATGAGCACTATTTACATGGAGATGGCTGGCTCGGCGAGTGGTGCTGCGAATCGCAGACAGACGATACGCTGCGGCTGGAGTATCGGCAGCGCACTGGGGTTTATCGCTACCGGGTGGCTCAGGTATTTCAGCTGGCAACAGACCGCCTGACAATGACGCTGTCGGTTGTCAATGAGGGTGCAGAGGCACTACCGTTTGGATTGGGTTGGCATCCGTTTTTTCCATTGGCACCCCAAACGACGGTACAGGCGAAAGCGAACGGGTACTGGCTGGAGCGGGAACAGTGGCTTGCCGGAGCGTTTAGCGAACAACTGCCGGGAGAGCTTGATTTTAATCTCCCATCGCCGTTGCCGCGGCATTGGCTCAACAACGGGTTTTCCGGTTGGGATGGTGTAGCGCAGATCTCGCAGCCGCAGGCGGGATACCAGCTTTTTATGGAAACCGAACCATCCGCGCCGTGTTACTTCATGTTCGTCTCCGACCCCGTTTTTAACCCAGGTTACGCGTTCGACTTTTTCTGTCTTGAACCGATGAGTCATGCACCGGATGATCATCATCGACCCCATGGAGGTGACCTTGTTGAGCTTACTCCTGGAGAGTCAATGTCGCTGCGTATGGTACTAAGAGTTGTATAAGGTATCATTTTTCACTGAACTTTCTTAAGTTTATAGCGTGCGAGTAACGTCTGTTTGCTCGCACGCTTCTATTTAGACTCATCCTCTCTTATGCAGCGACCAGAGGAACTGAGTGAATGAATAACGCGCAGACACATCTCAAAATGGGCTACGTCTGGACGATTTGTCTGGTAGCAGCCTGCGGCGGTTTATTGTTTGGTTACGACTGGGTGGTGATTGGCGGCGCGAAGCCGTTTTATGAAGCGTATTTCTCTATTACCGATCCGGCGCAATCCGGCTGGGCGATGAGCTCCGCACTGGCGGGCTGCGTGTTCGGCGCTCTGATTTCCGGCTGGTGCGCCGACCGATTAGGGCGCAAGCTGCCCTTGATCCTCTCCGCTATTTTATTCAGCGCCTCGGCATGGGGGACGGCGCTTGCCAGTAGTTTTGATCTGTTTGTGGTCTACCGCATTGTAGGCGGCGTGGGGATTGGTCTGGCATCGGCGTTAAGCCCGCTGTATATCGCGGAAGTGAGTCCGGCGGAAAAGCGCGGTCGCTTTGTTGCGGTAAACCAGCTGACTATCGTTATCGGCGTGCTGGCGGCGCAATTGGTTAACCTGATGATCGCCGACCCGGTGCCCGGCGGCGCGACGCAGCAGATGATTCTTGATACCTGGAACGGTCAAACGGGCTGGCGCTGGATGTTTGGCGCCGAACTGGTGCCTGCGCTGGCGTTCCTTGTACTGATGTTCTTTGTCCCGGAATCCCCTCGCTGGCTGATGAAGGCTGGAAAGCCAGAACGTGCCCGCGCGACGCTTGAACGGGTGGGTTCTACCACCTACGCGGAGCATACCCTACAGGAAATCGCCCAGACGCTGGAGAAAGACAACCATAAGGTGTCGTACTCCACGCTGCTGGCACCGCAGGTTAAACCGATTGTTATTATCGGCATGGTGCTGGCGGTGTTCCAGCAGTGGTGCGGGATCAACGTCATTTTCAACTATGCGCAGGAAATCTTCGCCTCTGCCGGGTTTGATATCAACGGGACGCTCAAATCCATCGTGGCGACCGGCATTATCAACCTGGTCTTTACGATTGCCGCACTGCCGCTGGTAGATAAACTGGGGCGTCGCAAGCTGATGCTGCTTGGCGCTTTTGGCCTGACGATTATCTATGTGCTGATCGCCGGAGCCTATGCGTTGGGTATCATGGGCTGGCCGGTACTGCTGCTGGTGCTGGCGGCTATCGCCATCTATGCGCTGACGCTGGCGCCGGTGACCTGGGTGCTGCTTTCTGAGATTTTCCCCAACCGGGTGCGCGGCCTGGCGATGTCGCTGGGAACGCTGGCGCTGTGGATCGCCTGTTTCCTGCTGACCTACACCTTCCCGCTGCTTAACGCCGGGCTGGGCGCGGCAGGGAGCTTCCTGCTGTATGGTGTTATCTGCGCGGCCGGGTATGTCTATATTCTGCGCAATGTCCCGGAAACCAAAGGCGTTACGCTGGAGGCGCTGGAAGCGCAGCTGGCGCAACAGCATACCGGGCCGCACGAAGCGCCGGGCAATACGGGCGCGACGAATGGCTGAACGTCTGTTACTCAGGGTGGAGTGGTCGCGCATGGGTACGAAATAATGAGATAGAAATCACACTTTTATCGCAAGCTCAGTGGTTAATGCTTTTCAGAATGTGCGGTCAGTCATTCCTGTGTCTGGAGCCGCAGAGTCACCCGGTAAACGCCCACCGTATGCCGGGGCAGCCGGGGCTGGTGTTGTTGCAGCAGGGGGAGGAAACGAGCCTGTCGATGTCGATTGTGGTCAATTCTGTAGCAAATCCGTGTTAATACCTTGTAAACAGGCCACTTGCGCCAGCCGGGGTTTGTCGCCAGACTATCGCCACCATTTGGGAGGATGTCATGGTCTTGTTCTCGACGCGCTGGCTGGCGCTCAGTTATTTCACTTATTTCTTTAGCTACGGCATTTTCTTGCCTTTCTGGAGCGTCTGGCTCAAAGGGCTCGGGCTGACGCCGGAGACGATCGGCATCCTGCTGGGGGCGGGGCTGGTGGCGCGTTTTCTGGGCAGCCTGCTGATTGCGCCGCGGGTCAGCGACCCTTCCCGGTTGATTAGCGCGCTGCGGGTGCTGGCGCTGTTGACGCTGCTGTTTATCCTCGCCTTCTGGGCCGGGACGTCGGTTGCCTGGCTGATGGTGGTGATGGTGGGTTTCAACCTGTTCTTCTCGCCGCTGGTGCCGTTGACCGATGCGCTGGCCAACACCTGGCAAAAACAAATCACCATGGACTATGGCCGGGTGCGGTTGTGGGGATCGATTGCCTTTGTGATCGGCTCCGCGCTGACGGGGAAACTGGTCAGCCTGTTTGATTATCACGTGATATTGCTTCTCCTGAGTCTCGGCGTGGCGTCGATGCTGCTCGGCATGTTGCTGCGTCCGTCAGTGATGCCGCAGGGAGAGTCCCGCCAGCAGGCGTCGACGGGCTGGCAGTCCTGGGCGACGCTGGTACGGCAAAGCTGGCGTTTTCTGGCCTGCGTCAGCCTGCTGCAGGGGGCGCATGCCGCCTATTATGGCTTCAGCGCTATTTACTGGCAGGGAGTGGGGTATTCGGCGTCGGCGGTAGGTTACCTGTGGTCGCTTGGCGTGGTGGCGGAAGTCATTATCTTTGCCGCCAGCAAAAAGGTGTTTCGTCGCTTCAGCGCCAGGGACCTGCTGCTGCTGTCCGCCGTCTGCGGCGTCGTTCGCTGGGGAATTATGGGGTGGACCACGGCGTTGCCGTGGCTTATCGTGGCGCAGATCCTGCACTGCGGCACCTTCACCGTCTGTCATCTGGCGGCAATGCGCTATATCGCCGCGCGCCAGGGCAGCGAGGTTATCCGCCTGCAGGCGGTGTACTCTGCGGTCGCCATGGGCGGCAGCATCGCGGTGATGACGGTGTTTGCCGGTTTCCTTTACCAGCACCTGGGGCACGGCGTGTTCTGGGTGATGGCGCTGGTGGCGCTGCCCGCGATGGTGCTGCGCCCGAAGGTGGCCGCTCAGCCCGCTTCCAGCATCTGACAAATGTGCTGACACTGGTTGTCGCTCAGTCGCTCCCCGGCGTGAATAATCGGCGGGGAGAACAGCGGCAGCGAGGTCGAGTAGGGCGTGACGACCAGCGATACGCCCTTCGGCGCGCCATTCTGTTGAAACTCGCGCAGCGTCTGGTATTTGATGCTAATCGGCAGTAGCGTCAGCTCACGCAACTGCTGCTCTATCTCCTGCTCATGAGCGGGGTCGTCTCCCGTAAGCAGCACCACCTGTTTCTCATGCAGGGAGTCTTCCTGCATCAGCCAGGCGCCGAAAATCACCGCAATGAGTCCTATCTCCTCCATCGAAAAACGCAGCGCATGGTCGACTTCGAACCCGGCTATCGCGTCCTGCGTGGTGCGCATTAACCGCGGGTACAGACGATGGATTTCATCCGGCAGGGTGTTGTCTATCCCGACGCCGTAAAGGCTGCGGTTCATGGCCTGCGCCAGGTGCACGTACAGCTGGTTGCGCAGACCCTGTCGGTCGGTGAACTGGCGGCCGGAAAGCAGCTGAAAGCGATCAATCAACTGGTTGATGGTGCGCGTCAGGCGAATATCCTGGGTATGCTGATCGCGATGCGGGTCCGGCACTTTTAGCATCATAAACAGCAGCGCAAGGAACAGATGCTCGTCCGGGTGCGGCGTTTGCAGCGTGCGTCGCTGCCAGTGGCGTACGATATCGGCCACCACCTGAAACTCGGCGCTGGCCTGCGCCCAGCGGCGCTGCAGTACTGTAAACTGAGGTGCGTTTTGCGGGGTCTGCTGCAACAGACAATATTGCAGATAGAGCCGCAGGAAGGCGACGTCCCGGCTGTCGAACTGCCGGTGAAGACTGCGCGCGCAGCGGTTAACGAGCGCATACAGGTTGGTGTCGTCATACAGTATCCGCGAAATGGAGGACTGTTTAAGCTGCGTTTTAAGCACCGGGGTAAACTGGTGCGCAATAAACTGTGGACACAGACGCAGGGCGCGACGCAGCCAGTGCAGCAGGCATAGACGCTTATCAAGTATTGTGCCTTCAATCCTGTAGCTGCCGTCTGTCTGCTTCACGATGTTGAGTCGGTGATAGCGCTGTACCTCGTGGCGTGTCTCGGCAATATCCATCTGGGCAATCTCATCATCGACGTGATTGACCCGAGCAATGTATTCTTGCGTCACGGACTGCCCTGGCAGAAACAGCATCAGCAGGATCTGACAGCGGCGCTGTGGACTGGAAAGCACAGATGGCGGTTCACTCAGGGTCATCATCTGTCAGAGTCCAGTGGCGTTTTTCGATAAGAATAGCCAAAGGTCGACGATGCGAAAGCGGGTGAGGTCACCTTTGCGTAAGGAATGCTGGAGAAGGTCACAGAATTTTTCACTGAGGAAGCGATGAAGAGAGTGAAACTGAGCGCGACGGCGGCTTTTTGCATGGTTTTATCGTGGAACGCGGCGGCGCATCCGCACAGTTTCATCACCCTGCAGAGCCAACTGGTGGCTGAAAACGGTAAGCTTACGGCCATCAATATGCGCTGGACGATGGATGAAATTACCTCGGCCGATCTGCTGTACGACGCCGGAAACGCAAAGCCAGGCGATGAGGTATGGAAGAAACTGGCGGCGGAAGTCATGGCGAACGTGCTTGGCCAGCACTACTTCACCGAATTCTGGCACGGCAAAGAGAAGGTCAAATTCGACAACCTGCCCCCTGCCTATGGGCTTTCCCGCGACGGTCATCAGGCGGTGTTGACCTTTACGCTGCCGCTGGCGACGCCGTTACCGCTGGCCGGGCAGCACTATCAGTTCGCGACCTTCGACCCGAGCTATTTTGTCGATATGCATTATGACAAGGATGCCGACGTTTCCCTCGCAAAGGGGATGCCCGCCGGGTGTCAGGTCAAGGTGCATACGCCGAAACCGAACCAGGATCTGACGGCCTACGCGCTGTCGCTGGATAAAGCCGATGCGCCGCCGGAGGATATGGATCTCGGAAAACAATTCGCACAACAGGTGACGTTGCAATGTCCTTAATGACCCCGGCGTCTCGCCGTTCGCCGCGCTGGGTTCACCTTTGGCCGCTGGCGCTGTTTTTGCTGGCCATGCTGACGGGCGGCGTGTGGCTGTGGCATCTGTGGCCGCAGGTGATGCTGAAAAGCATTCTCTGGCAGCGAGAGGTGAATCAGCAGATGAGCGGTCTGCTGCAGGCGGTGGCGGAAAACCCAACTAAAGCGGGTGGTTCTCTGCTTCTCTTTAGCTTCGTTTACGGCGTGTTGCACGCCTTAGGGCCGGGGCACGGCAAAGTGGTGATCGCCACCTGGCTTGCGACCCATCCCTCAAAACTTAAGGCAAGCATAGGGCTGACGCTTGCCGCCTCCTTGCTGCAAGGGCTGGTGGCTGTTGGCCTGACCGTCATCGTTCTGAGCCTGCTGGCATTGCCTGCGCGGGAACTGCATCTTAGCAGCTTCTGGCTGGAGAAAGGCAGCTATGCGCTGGTGGGCGTGCTGGGGTTGATGCTCTGCTGGCGGGCGTTGAAAAATTTGCGTCGCTTGCTGCGTAAGCCCGCCTTTACTGCTTTCACGCCTCATCATGTACACCATGCCAACTGCGGTTGCGGGCATCAGCATATGCCGGATCCTCAACAGATGGCGCAGGATGGCGACTGGCGCGCCAGGCTGATGATTATTCTGTCGATGGGGATGCGCCCGTGCTCCGGCGCCGTTATGGTGCTGCTGTTCAGTAAGGTGATCGGCGTTTTTGCCTGGGGCGTTGCGTCGGCGCTGGCGATGGCGGCAGGCACTTCCCTGACGATTTCATCGCTGGCGTTGCTGGTGCACAGTTTTCGTCAGATAGCGGTACGGATGAGCGGCAATAAAGCGCCGGTGCTGTGGCGGCAGATTGGCTGGACCACGCTGGCGATGGCTGGCGGTATTGTACTGTTGACGGCAGCGGTGGTGATGTGGGTGAGCGCGGTGCCGGTGGGAAGGGGATTGCGGCCATTTTAAGCGCAAGGGAAGAAACCCTCTCCCCGGTGGAGAGAGGGTAAAAACATTAACGCTTCAGCGCTTCGCTCAGTTCGTCACGCATGTTCGCCAGCATGGCTTTCACGACGCGCGGGTTACCGGCAACGAGGTTGCCCGTCATCATATAATTGTGACCGCCGGTGAAATCGCAGACCAGCGCGCCTGCTTCGCGGGCGATCAGCTCGCCTGCGGCGAAATCCCACGGCTTCAGGCCAATCTCAAAGTAACCGTCAACGCGGCCAGCGGCAACGTAGGCCAGATCCAGCGCAGCAGAGCCGGTGCGGCGGAAGTCAGCGCACTCGGTATACATTTTGCCGAGGATATTCATGTAGGAGGTGGCGTGCTGCTTGGCTTTGAACGGGAAGCCGGTCGCCAGAATGGTGCCGTCCAGATCGCGGGCATTGCTGCCGCGCAGACGGTAGCCGTTGAGCTGTGCGCCCTGACCGCGGGTTGCGGTGAACAGTTCGTTGCGCATGGGATCGTAAACCACAGCGACTTCAGTACGACCTTTAATGCGTACGGCGATGGATACGGAGAAGTGCGGCAGACGTTTTACGAAGTTGGTGGTGCCATCCAGTGGATCGATAACCCATTGAACATCCTGATCTTCACCTGCGTGTTCACCGCTTTCTTCGGTGATGATGGTGTGCTGCGGGTAAGATTTGCGAATGGTGTCGATAATAACGGCTTCTGCGGCTTTATCGACGTTGGTCACAAAATCATTGCTGCCTTTCTGGCTGGTTTCTACGGTGTCTGGCGTTTCGTAGTGCTTGGCAATTAAATTACCCGCCTTGCGCGCTGCGCGCACGGCGATGTTCAGCATCGGATGCATCGGTCTCTCTCACTGGATGTTAAAGAACGGGAAAACGGCGCAGAGTATAGCAGTGGGATCGGAATCTGTCTTCCGTTTATGGTAATATGGCCGAATATTCTTCAGACACAGAAAAACTATGCTGCAAAATATTCGAATCGTGCTGGTCGAAACTTCGCATACCGGCAATATGGGCTCTGTTGCCCGCGCAATGAAAACCATGGGCTTAACCAATCTGTGGCTGGTGAATCCGCTGGTGAAACCGGACTCGCAGGCTATCGCGCTCGCGGCAGGCGCCAGCGACGTTATCGGCAACGCGCGGATCGTCGACACCCTGGATGACGCGCTGGCGGGCTGTAGCCTGGTCGTTGGCACCAGCGCCCGTTCGCGCACCCTGCCGTGGCCAATGCTCGACCCGCGCGAGTGTGGGCTGAAAAGCGTCGCAGAAGCCGAACATGCCCCGGTGGCGCTGGTCTTTGGCCGCGAGCGCGTCGGCCTGACCAACGATGAGCTGCAAAAGTGCAACTATCACGTGGCGATTGCCGCAAACCCGGAGTACAGCTCGCTGAACCTGGCAATGGCGGTGCAGGTTATCGCCTATGAGGTGCGTATGGCGTGGCTGGCGGCGCAGGAGCGCGGCGAGAAAGTAGAACACGAAGAGACGCCGTATCCGCTGGTGGACGACCTCGAGCGTTTTTACGGCCATCTGGAGCAGACGCTGCTCGCCACTGGTTTTATCCGCGCCAACCATCCCGGTCAGGTGATGAACAAGCTGCGTCGTCTGTTCACCCGCGCCCGGCCGGAAAGCCAGGAGCTGAACATTCTGCGCGGTATTCTGGCGTCGATTGAGCAGAAGAATAAAGAAGAGTGATGCGTTTGATGATGAGCGCACAGAAGGTTAAATACCTGACTAAAACAGTCAAGTAAATAGTTGACCAATTTAGTCAGGAATGTCAGACTTGCCCCTGCTATGCAATACCCCCCATTTTAATAACAACCCCGGGCAGGGGCGAGTTTGAGGTTAAGTAAGACATGAGACTGACATCTAAAGGGCGTTATGCCGTGACCGCGATGCTGGACGTTGCGCTCAACTCCGAAGCGGGCCCGGTTCCGTTGGCAGATATTTCAGAACGTCAGGGGATTTCTCTTTCCTATCTGGAACAGCTGTTCTCTCGACTTCGCAAAAATGGCCTGGTTTCCAGCGTACGCGGCCCGGGCGGCGGCTACCTGCTGGGCAAAGATGCGGGCAGCATCGCCGTTGGCGAAGTCATCAGCGCGGTAGACGAATCCGTTGACGCCACCCGTTGTCAGGGTAAAGGCGGTTGTCAGGGCGGCGATAAGTGCCTGACGCATGCGCTGTGGCGCGATCTGAGCGACCGTCTGACCGGCTTTTTGAACAATATCACCCTGGGTGAACTGGTCAATAACCAGGAAGTGCTGGATGTCTCTGGTCGTCAGCACGCGCATGATTCGCATCGCAGCACCCGTTCGCAGGACGCCATCGACGTCAAACTGCGGGCGTAATAACGATAAAGATTTCAGAATCAGGCCGGGATGCTCCGATATCCCGTGACTCGGTCGTACATCAAGCCGGTTGCCTGATTCATTGCATTGAGTGATGTACGGAGTTTAAAGAGCAATGAAATTACCAGTCTATCTCGATTACTCCGCAACCACGCCGGTGGATCCGCGTGTTGCCGAGAAAATGATGCAGTGTCTGACCCTGGACGGAAATTTTGGTAACCCAGCTTCCCGTTCACACCGTTTTGGCTGGCATGCTGAAGAAGCGGTAGATATCGCTCGTAATCAGATTGCCGAGCTGGTCGGTGCCGATCCGCGCGAAATCGTCTTTACCTCTGGCGCGACCGAATCTGATAACCTGGCGATTAAAGGTGCCGCCAACTTTTATCAGAAAAAAGGCAAGCACATCATCACCTGTAAAACCGAACACAAAGCGGTGCTGGATACCTGCCGTCAACTGGAGCGCGAAGGGTATGAAGTGACCTACCTGGCGCCGCAGTCCAATGGCATTATCGATCTCAAAGAGCTCGAAGCGGCGATGCGTGACGACACCATCCTGGTTTCCATCATGCATGTGAACAACGAAATCGGCGTGGTGCAGGATATCGCGACCATCGGCGAAATGTGCCGTGCGCGCGGCATTATCTATCACGTTGACGCCACCCAGAGCGTGGGCAAACTGCCTATCGACCTGAGCCAACTGAAAGTGGATCTGATGTCCTTCTCCGGCCACAAAATTTATGGTCCGAAAGGGATCGGCGCGCTGTATGTGCGTCGTAAACCGCGTATCCGTATCGAAGCGCAGATGCACGGCGGCGGTCACGAGCGCGGCATGCGTTCCGGCACCCTGCCTGTGCACCAGATCGTCGGCATGGGCGAAGCCTACCGTATCGCTAAAGAAGAGATGGACACCGAGATGGCGCGTCTGCGCGCTCTGCGTAACCGTCTGTGGAACGGCGTGAAAGATATGGAAGAGGTGTACCTGAATGGCGACCTCGAGCAGGGCGCGCCGAACATCCTCAACGTCAGCTTTAACTATGTTGAAGGCGAATCGCTGATCATGGCGCTGAAAGACCTGGCCGTTTCTTCCGGTTCCGCCTGTACCTCTGCAAGCCTGGAGCCGTCTTACGTGCTGCGCGCGCTGGGGATGAATGACGAGCTGGCGCATAGCTCTATCCGTTTCTCTTTAGGTCGTTTTACTACCGAAGAAGAGATTGATTACACCATCGCACTGGTGCAGAAATCCATCGGTCGTCTGCGTGAACTCTCTCCGCTGTGGGACATGTTCAAGCAGGGCGTGGATCTGAACACCATCGAATGGTCACATCACTAATCGGTACCCAATAAGGAGAATTCACCATGGCATACAGCGAAAAAGTTATCGATCATTACGAGAATCCGCGCAACGTCGGTTCGTTTGACAACAGCGACGAAAACGTCGGCAGCGGAATGGTCGGTGCGCCGGCATGTGGCGACGTCATGAAGTTGCAGATTAAAGTCAACAATGAGGGTATCATTGAAGACGCGCGCTTTAAGACCTACGGCTGCGGTTCCGCTATCGCCTCCAGCTCCCTGGTCACTGAATGGGTGAAAGGTAAATCGCTGGACGAAGCGCAGGCTATCAAGAACACTGATATTGCTGAAGAACTCGAACTGCCGCCGGTGAAGATTCACTGCTCTATCCTGGCAGAAGACGCGATCAAAGCCGCCATTGCGGACTACAAAAGCAAACGTGAAGCAAAATAATTAAGTTGAGGTTGTTATGTCGATTACCCTTAGCGACAGCGCTGCCGCGCGAGTAAGCACCTTCCTGACCAACCGCGGTAAAGGTTTTGGTCTGCGTTTAGGCGTGCGTACCTCCGGCTGTTCTGGTATGGCCTACGTACTGGAGTTTGTTGACGAGCCGGCTGCCGAAGACACCGTGTTCGAAGACAAAGGCGTGAAGGTGGTGGTCGATGGCAAAAGCCTGCAGTTCCTCAACGGCACTCAGTTGGACTTCGTAAAAGAAGGCCTGAACGAAGGGTTCAAATTTACCAACCCGAACGTTAAAGATGAGTGCGGCTGCGGCGAAAGCTTCAACGTTTAATCGCGTATCACCTAAGAGACCCCACCGCAGATAAGCTGTGCGTGGGGTTTGCTTTAACAGGCTATCCCTGGAATTGTTATGGATTACTTCACCCTCTTTGGGTTACCTGCCCATTACCCGATTGATACCCAGGCTCTGGCGGCCCGTTTCCAGGATCTGCAACGGCAATTCCACCCGGACAGATTCGCCAGCGGCACGCAGGCGGAACAGCTGGCCGCGGTACAGCAATCAGCGACTATCAACCAAGCGTGGCAGACGTTGCGCCATCCGCTTACCCGCGCCGAATACTTACTGTCGCTGCATGGTTTTGACCTGGCAAGCGAGCAACACACAGTACGCGACACCGCATTTCTGATGGAACAGCTGGAGTTGCGTGAAGAGCTCGACGACATCGGCAAAGCGAAAGACGAGGCGCGTCTTACCGCCTTTATCCAACGCGTGAAAATGATGTTTGACGCGCGCCATCAACGGATGGTCGAACAATTGAATAACGAGACGTGGGACGTGGCGGCGGATACCGTGCGTAAACTGCGTTTTCTCGATAAACTGCGTAGCTCTGCAGAACAACTCGAAGAAAAGCTGCTCGATTTTTAATTTCGGAAGCAATTATGGCCTTATTACAAATTAGTGAGCCTGGCATGAGTGCCGCGCCGCATCAGCGCCGTCTGGCCGCAGGCATTGATTTAGGCACCACCAATTCTCTGGTCGCGACCGTGCGTAGCGGTCAGGCCGAAACGCTGCCTGATTATCAGGGGCGCCATCTGTTGCCATCCGTGGTTCATTATCAGCCCCAGGGCCACAGCGTGGGCTACGACGCGCGCGCCAACGCCGCGCAGGATCCGGTTAACACTATCAGCTCCGTGAAGCGGCTGATGGGCCGCTCGTTGGCGGATGTCACGGCGCGCTACCCGCATCTGCCGTACCAGCTGCAGGAAAGCGTTAACGGCCTGCCGATGCTGGCGACCGCCGCGGGTCTGCTTAACCCGGTACGCATCTCCGCCGATATCCTGAAAGCCCTGGCCGCCCGCGCGACCGAAGCGCTGGCGGGCGATCTCGACGGCGTGGTGATCACCGTTCCGGCCTATTTTGACGATGCTCAGCGTCAGGGCACTAAAGATGCGGCGCGTCTGGCGGGGCTGCACGTGTTGCGCCTGCTTAACGAGCCGACGGCGGCAGCGATTGCCTACGGCCTTGACTCCGGGCAGGAAGGCGTGATTGCCGTTTACGATCTCGGCGGCGGCACCTTCGATATCTCTATTTTGCGCCTCAGCCGCGGCGTGTTCGAGGTGTTGGCGACCGGCGGCGACTCCGCGCTCGGCGGCGATGATTTTGACCACCTGCTGGCGGATTATGTTCGCGAACAGGCAGGGATCACGGACCGCAGCGACGCGCGTTTGCAGCGTGAACTGCTCGATGCCGCCATCGCGGCGAAAATCGCGTTGAGCGATGCCGGGGCGGTGACGATGGATATCGCGGGCTGGCAAGGCGAGATTACCCGTCATCAGTTCGACGAACTTATTGCACCGTTGGTGAAACGCACGCTGCTCTCCTGTCGTCGCGCGCTGAAAGACGCGGGCGTTGAGGCCGACGAGGTGATCGACGTGGTGATGGTCGGCGGCTCCACGCGCGTACCGCTGGTACGCGAGCGCGTCGGCGAATTCTTTGGCCGTACGCCGCTGACCGCTATCGACCCGGACAAAGTGGTGGCTATCGGCGCGGCGATTCAGGCGGATATCCTGGTCGGTAACAAGCCGGACAGCGAAATGCTGCTGCTCGACGTTATCCCGCTCTCTCTGGGGCTGGAAACCATGGGCGGCCTGGTGGAGAAGGTCATTCCACGCAACACCACCATTCCGGTGGCGCGCGCGCAGGAGTTCACCACCTTTAAAGACGGTCAGACCGCAATGTCCATCCATGTGATGCAGGGCGAGCGCGAACTGGTGCAGGACTGCCGCTCGCTGGCGCGTTTTGCGCTGCGCGGTATTCCGGCGATGCCTGCGGGCGGGGCGCATATTCGCGTCACCTTCCAGGTGGATGCCGACGGTCTGCTGAGCGTGACGGCGATGGAAAAATCCACCGGCGTTGAAGCGTCGATTCAGGTGAAGCCATCCTATGGCCTGACCGATGGCGAAATCGCCAGCATGATTCAGGACTCGATGAGCTACGCCGAGCAGGACGTACAGGCGCGTATGCTGGCCGAGCAGAAAGTGGAAGCGGCGCGCGTGCTGGAAAGCCTGCACGGCGCGCTGGCGGCAGATGCTGCGCTCCTCAACGCCGACGAACGTCAGGCGATTGATGATGCGGCGGCACACCTGCAGGCTGTCGCCGCGGGGAATGACCCGGAAGCCATTAAAGAAGCGATTAAAAATATCGACACACAAACCCAGGACTTTGCCGCACGCCGAATGGACCAGTCCGTTCGTATGGCGCTGAAAGGCCAGTCCGTGGACGAGGTTTAATATGCCAAAGATTGTTTTTCTGCCTCATCAGGACCTGTGTCCGGATGGCGCTGTTCTGGACGCGAATACCGGTGAAACTATCCTCGACGTTGCGCTGCGTAACGGCATCGAGATAGAGCACGCCTGCGAGAAATCCTGCGCCTGCACCACCTGCCACTGCATCGTGCGCGAAGGGTTTGACTCTCTGGCGGAAAGCTCTGAAGACGAAGACGACATGCTGGACAAAGCGTGGGGTCTGGAACCGGAAAGTCGTTTGGGTTGCCAGGCGCGCGTGACCGACGAAGATCTGGTAGTCGAAATCCCGCGTTACACAATCAACCATGCACGCGAACATTAACAGAGGTTAGTATGGGACTGAAGTGGACTGACAGCAGGGAAATCGGCGAGGCGCTGTATGACGCTTTTCCGGATCTCGATCCTAAGACCGTGCGATTCACCGATATGCATCAGTGGATTTGCTCCCTCGAGGATTTTGAGGACGATCCAAACGCATCCAATGAAAAAATTCTGGAGGCGATTCTGTTAGTCTGGTTAGATGAAGCAGAGTAAATCACTTAGCGGGCTGCCTTCAGGCGGCCCGTTTGCTAATAAGGATAAATAAAATGACCGAAGCGATGAAGATTACGCTCTCTACCGAGCCTGCCGATGCGCGCTGGGGCGAAAAAGCTACCTGGAGCGTGAATACCGACGGCATCACCCTGCACCTGAACGGGAAAGACGACCTGGGGCTGATTCAGCGCGCTGCGCGCAAAGTCGACGGCCTGGGGATTAAGCATGTCTCTTTGAGCGGCGAAGGCTGGGATACCGATCGCAGTTGGGCGTTCTGGGCAGGCTACAAAGGCCCGAAAGGCACCCGTAAAGTCGACTGGGCTGACCTGGACGCGGCACAGCAAAAAGAGCTGGAAAACCGCCTTGCCATCATCGACTGGGTGCGCGACACCATCAACGCACCTGCCGAAGAACTGGGGCCGGAACAGCTGGCGCAGCGCGCGGTCGACCTGCTGTGCGGCGTCGCCTGCGACAATGTTCGTTACCGCATCACCAAAGGCGAAGACCTGCGCGAGCAGAACTATCTCGGCATTCACACCGTGGGCCGTGGTTCAGAACGTCCGCCAGTGCTGCTGGCGCTCGACTTCAACCCAACGGGCGATGATAATGCACCGGTATACGCCTGCCTGGTGGGCAAAGGCATCACCTTTGACTCCGGCGGTTACAGCCTCAAGCAGAGCGCGTTCATGGACTCCATGAAGTCCGACATGGGCGGCGCGGCGCTGGTGACCGGCGCGCTGGCGTTTGCCATTACCCGCGGCCTCAATAAACGCGTCAAGATGTACCTCTGCTGCGCCGACAACATGGTCAGCGGCAACGCCTTCAAGCTTGGCGACATCATCCGCTACCGTAACGGCAAGAACGTCGAGGTGATGAACACCGACGCGGAAGGCCGCCTGGTGTTGGCCGATGGCCTGATCGACGCCTCTGCGCAGAAACCGCAGTTCATCATCGATGCAGCAACCCTGACCGGTGCGGCGAAAACCGCGCTCGGCAACGACTACCACGCGCTGTTCAGTTTTGACGATGCGCTGGCGTCCCGCCTGATGGCGAGCGCGTCCGCGGAAAACGAGCCGTTCTGGCGTCTGCCGCTGGCTGAATTCCACCGTAACCAGCTGCCGTCGAATTTCGCTGAACTGAACAACACCGCCAGCGCCGCCTTCCCGGCAGGCGCCAGCACTGCGGCTGGGTTCCTTTCTCACTTCGTTGAGAACTATCAGGAAGGCTGGCTGCACATTGACTGCTCTGCGGCCTACCGCAAAGCGGCGGTTGAGCAGTGGGCCGCCGGTGCAACCGGGCTTGGCGTACGCACCATCGCTAACCTGCTGACCGCAGAGTAATCGTCTTTGCCCGGCGGCGCCGCGCCGCCGGGCTTTATGTTGAAGTAGACAAACTATGTCCGAAACCAAAAACGAATTAGAAACGCTGCTGGAAAAGGCTGCGACAGAACCCGCGCACCGTCCGGCATTTTTCCGCACGCTGCTGGAGTCTACCGTCTGGGTACCGGGAACCGCGGCTGAAGGCGAGCAGGTTGTCGACGACAGCGCGCTGGATCTACAGCACTGGGAAAAAGACGACGGCACCTCGGTTATCCCGTTTTTTACCTCGCTGGCGGCATTGCAGGAGGCGGTAGAAGACGAACAGGCGTTCGTGGTGATGCCGGTGCGTACCTTGTTTGAAATGACGCTGGGCGAGACGCTGTTCCTCAACGCCAAACTGCCGACGGGCAAAGAATTTACGCCGCGCGAAATCAGCCATCTGATTGGCGATGAAGGCAATCCGCTCAGTACGCAAGAGGTGCTGGAAGGCGGCGAGACGCTGCTGCTGTCTGAAGTGGCGCAACCGCCCGCGCAGATGATTGACTCTCTGACCACGCTTTTTAAAACCATCAAGCCGGTGAAACGCGCTTTCCTGTGCTCCATCAAAGAGAGCAAAGAGGAGACGCCGGTTCTGCTGATCGGCATTGAGGCGGACGGCGAGATTGAGGAGATAATCCAGGCGGCGGGCAGCGTTGCTACCGACACGTTGCCGGGCGATGAACCGATTGATATCTGCCGGGTCGTGAAGGGAGAGAAGGGCATCAGCCACTTTATTACCGAGCATATCACGCCGTTTTACGAGCGCCGCTGGGGCGGCTTCCTGCGCGATTTCAAAACTAACCGCATCATTTAAACAACAGGGGCGACAGAATGTCGCCCCTGTTCGCATCAGGCCGGTTCAATGGGGAGATCGCTGCGGGCGCCCCATTCGCTCCATGAGCCGTCGTACAGCGTCACATCCTCTGCGTCCAGCGTGGCAAGCGCCAGCGCCACGACCGACGCGGTCACTCCGGAACCGCAGCTGACGATAATCGGTTTATCCAGCGCCACGCCCTGCTGCTGGAAAATGGCCTCCAGCTCATCGGTGGTTTTTAGCTCGCCGTTAATGACCAGGTCGGTCCACGGGACGTTACGGGCGCCGGGAATATGGCCGCGTTTAAGCCCCGGACGCGGCTCGTCGGCTTCGGCGTTAAAACGCGCCGCCGGACGGGCATCGACCAGCTGCGCGCTGCCTTCGTGACTGACGACCAGCACGTCGGTCAGCCGCCGGATGGCGTCCGCGTTGAATTTCACCTCGAAATCCCCTTCAGCCAGAGTGACGTCCCCCTGCTGTAGCGGCAGCTCGTCGCGCTTCCAACCCGCCAGTCCGCCCGCCAGGATAGAGACGTTTTCCACGCCGAACGTGCGCAGCATCCACCAGGCGCGTGGGGCGGAGAACAGGTTGCCCTCGTCATACACCACCAGGTGCCGGTCATGGCTGATGCCGAGCTCGCGCATGGCGACGGCGAAGGCCTCCGGGCGCGGCATCATATGCGGCAACGGGGTGGTGTGATCGGATAAGGCCTCAATATCGAAAAATACCGCATCGGGAAGGTGCCCGTCGCGATATTCCGCGGCCATATTGCGAAGGTGCTCCTGCCCGGCTGGCGCCATACGTGCATCGATAATCTGAATTTCCGGGTCATCAAGATGTTCCGCCAGCCAGTCGGCGGCGACAAAATAAGCGGTGGTCATGGTTGCCTCCCTTTACCTGTTGTGAATCGGATTGTCGGCGTTTTTGCCTGAGGGGACAAGGTGTCCTCGTTCAGAGTTGCAATCAAAATCAGACTTTTAAGTATGTTGGTAAAATAAGACTTTCAGCATAATACTGTGTTGACGCAAATAGCAGGCTCACTGGGCCCAGGGGTTATAAGGATGAAACCGTTCCGTTTAGCGGCGCTGACGCTGGCGCTGGTCACCATATTCTCGCTCGTCGGCTGTGATAATAATGATAAACCACAGGTCGCCGGAGAGTCGGCTTCGGCCGCCTCTTCCCAAAGCGCCGCGCCAGCGAAGCCCGACAGCGCGCAACTGGAGAAGCTGGCGCAGCAAAGTCAGGGAAAAGCGCTGACGCTGCTGGACGCCTCTGAGGTGCAGCTTGACGGCGCGGCTACGCTGGTGCTCACCTTCTCCATTCCGCTTGACCCGAATCAGGACTTCTCGCGCCGCGTCCATCTGGTGGATAAACAGAGCGGCAAAGTCGATGGCGCCTGGGAGATTGCCCCGAACCTGAAAGAGCTACGCCTGCGCCACCTTGAACCGAAGCGTAACCTGGTGCTCACCGTCGACCCGGAGCTGGCGGCGCTGAATAAAGCCGTGTTCGGTCAGAGCGTTGAAAAGACCCTCACCACCCGTGATATTGCGCCAAGCGTTGGGTTTGCCAGCCGCGGCTCGCTGTTGCCGGGCAAAGTGGTGGCCGGGCTGCCGGTGATGGCCCTTAACGTCAACAATGTGGACGTCAACTTTTTCCGCATTAAGCCGGAATCCCTCGCGGCGTTCGTCAGCCAGTGGGAGTACCGTAACGCGCTGACTAACTGGGAGTCAGGCGAGCTGCTGAAAATGGCGGAGCTGGTCTATACCGGACGTTTCGATCTCAATCCGCAACGCAATACCCGCGAAAAGCTGCTGCTGCCGCTGAGCGATATCAAACCGTTGCAGCAGGCCGGGGTGTATGTGGCGGTCATGAATCAGGCCGGGCATTACAGCTATAGCAACGCTGCAACCCTGTTTACTCTCAGCGACATCGGCGTTTCGGCGCACCGCTACCATAACCGTCTTGACGTGTTCACCCAAAGCCTCGAAAACGGCGCCGCGCAGTCCGCTGTTGACGTACAGTTGCTGAATGACAAGGGGCAGGTGCTGGTGCAGGCGAACAGCGACGCCCAGGGGCACGTTACGCTGCAAACGGATAAAGAGGCGGCGCTGCTGCTGGCGCGTAAAGACGGACAGACGACGCTGCTTGACCTCAAGCTTCCGGCGCTGGATCTGGCGGAATTCGATATTGCGGGCGCGCCAGGCTACAGCAAGCAATTCTTTATGTTTGGCCCGCGCGACCTTTATCGCCCTGGCGAGACCGTTATCCTCAACGGCCTGCTGCGCGACAGCGACGGCAAACCCCTGGCCGACCAGCCGGTTAAGCTGGAGGTGGTTCAGCCTGATGGCCAGGTTATCCGCACTGTGATGAGCCAGGCGGTGAACGGTCTGTATGCGTTTACGTATCCGCTTGATAGCGGCGCGGCGACCGGCATGTGGCATATTCGCGCCAGCGCGGGCGATAGCCAGAAGCGTGAGTGGGATTTCCACGTCGAGGATTTTATGCCGGAGCGGATGGCGCTCAGCCTGACGCCGCAGACGCTGCCAGTGGCGCCGGATGCCGACGTCCGCTTTGACGTTGCGGGCTATTACCTGTACGGCGCGCCTGCGAACGGCAATCAGCTTCAGGGGAAACTGTTCCTGCGTCCGCTGCGTGACGCTGTTGCCGCGCTGCCGGGCTTCCAGTTTGGCGATATCGCCGAAGAGAATCTCTCCCGCACGCTGGATGAGGTGCAACTGACGCTCGACGACAAAGGTCGCGGGCAGGTAGAAACGAAAAGTCAGTGGCAGGAAACGCACTCGCCGCTACAGGTCATTTTGCAGGCCAGCCTGCTGGAGTCCGGCGGCCGCCCGGTGACCCGTCGCGCCGAACAGGCCATCTGGCCCGCTGATACGCTGCCGGGCATCCGTCCGGCGTTCGCCAGCAAAGCGGTGTATGACTACCGTACCGATACCACCGTGAACCAGCCGATGGTGGATGAAAACAGCAATGCGGGTTTCGACATCGTGTATGCCGATGCCAGCGGGCAGAAAAAAGCGGTTTCCGGGCTGCAGGTGCGCCTGATCCGCGAACGCCGCGACTACTACTGGAACTGGTCGGACAGCGACGGCTGGCAGTCTCAGTTCGATCAAAAGGATCTGGTGGAGGGCGAGCAGTCGCTGGATCTGAAAGCCGATGAAACCGGAAAAGTGAGCTTCCCGGTGGAGTGGGGCTCCTACCGTCTGGAAGTGAAAGCGCCGGATGAGACCCTCAGCAGCGTCCGCTTCTGGGCCGGGTACAGCTGGCAGGATAACAGCGACGGCAGCGGCGCGGCGCGCCCTGACCGCGTCACCATGAAGCTCGATAAACCGGCCTATAAACCTGGAGAGACCATCAACCTGCATATCGCCGCACCGGCGGCCGGTAAAGGTTACGCGATGGTGGAATCCAGCGAAGGGCCGCTGTGGTGGCAGGAGATAGATGTCCCCGCCGAAGGGATGGATCTCGCTATTCCGGTCGATAAAAGCTGGAACCGTCACGATCTATACCTCAGCACGCTGGTGATCCGCCCGGGCGATAAGTCCAAATCCGCGACGCCGAAGCGTGCGGTAGGGCTGCTGCATCTGCCGCTCGGCGATGAAAACCGTCGGCTGAACCTTACGCTCGATACGCCGGTGAAAATGCGCCCGAACCAGCCGCTGACCGTGAAGGTGAAAGCCAGCGCCAAAGAGGGGCCGGCGCCGAAGCAGGTTAATGTACTGGTTTCCGCTGTCGACAGCGGGGTGCTGAACATTACCGACTATGCTACGCCGGACCCGTGGAACGCGTTTTTCGGCCAGAAGCGCTACGGCGCGGATATTTATGATATCTACGGTCAGGTGATTGAGGGGCAGGGACGTCTGGCGAACCTGCGTTTCGGCGGCGATGGCGACGAGCTCAAGCGCGGCGGCAAACCACCGGTCAACCATGTGACGATTATCGCCGAACAGGCGCAGCCGGTTCAGCTTGATGGCAACGGCGAGGGGACGGTTACCCTGCCGATCGGCGATTTTAACGGCGAGCTGCGCGTGATGGCGCAGGCGTGGACGGCAGAGGATTTTGGCAGTAGCGACAGCAAAGTGGTGGTCGCCGCGCCGGTGGTTGTCGAGCTGAATATGCCGCGCTTTATCGCCAGCAGCGATACGACGCGCCTGACGCTGGATATTACCAACCTGACGGATAAACCGCAGACGCTGAATGTGAAGCTTGCCGCCAGCGGCCTGCTGTCGCTGGAAAGCGCACAGCCGCAGCCGGTGAACCTGGCGCCCGGCGCCCGCATGACGCTGTTCGTGCCGGTCAGCGCGGCGGAGGGTTTTGGCGACGGCATGGTGGACGCCACCATTGACGGCCTGACTCTGCCGGGTGAAACCTTCGCGCCATTCCATAAGCAGTGGAAGCTCGGCGTGCGACCGGCGTTCCCGGCGCAGACCGTGAGTTCCGGCGTAGCGTTGCAACCCGGTGAAAGCTGGACGGCGCCTGCTGAGCAGGTGGCGGGCTTCTCTGTGGCGACGCTGCAGGGGCAACTGCTGTTCAGCGGTAAACCGCCGCTGAACCTCTCGCGCTATATCCGTGAGCTGAAGGCCTACCCTTACGGCTGTCTTGAGCAGACGACCAGCGGGCTGTTCCCGTCGCTGTACACTAACGCCGCGCAGCTGAAAGCCCTGGGCATTGTTGGCGACAGCGACGACAAGCGCCGGGCGGCAGTCGATCTGGGTATCTCCCGTCTGCTGCAGATGCAGCGCGACGACGGCGGCTTTGCGCTGTGGGATAAAGAAGGGCCGGAAGAGTACTGGCTGACGGCCTACGTGATGGATTTCCTCGTCCGCGCCGGTGAGCAGGGCTACAGCGTACCGGCAGAGGCGTTGGCAAAAGGCAACAACCGTCTGCTGCGCTACCTGCAGGAGCCGGGGCTGATGACCATTCGTTACAGCGACGACGCGCAGGCCAGCCGCTTTGCCGTGCAGTCTTACGCCGCGCTGGTGCTGGCGCGCCAGCAGAAAGCGCCGCTTGGCGCGCTGCGCGAAATCTGGGATCGCCACGCGCAGGCTAAAGCCGGGCTGCCGCTGCTGCAGCTCGGTCTGGCGCTGAAGGCCATGGGCGATGCGCCGCGCAGCGCTCAGGCGCTGCAGCTGGCGTTGACCACTGCGCGCCAGGATAAAAACCAGTGGATGGCGGATTACGGCAGCCAGCTTCGCGATAACGCGTTGATGCTGAGCCTGCTTGAAGAAAATAAGCTGCTGCCGGAAGCGCAGAACGCGCTGCTGAATACGCTGTCGCAGCAGGCCTTTGGCGAGCGCTGGCTCTCCACCCAGGAGATGAACGCCCTGTTCCTTGCGGCAAAAGGGTTGCAGGATCTGCCGGGCGACTGGCAGGCGCAAACCTCGCTGGATGCGGCGGCGCTGCACGGCGATAAAGCGCAGTGGCGCGCGCTCGATGCCGATCAGCTGGCGTCGCTGAAGGTGACCAATACCGGCGCGCAGCCGCTGTGGCTGCGTCTGGACAGCAGCGGTTATCCGGAGTCAGCTCCGCAGCCTGCCAGCAATGTGCTGCAGATTGAGCGTCAGTTCCTTGGCGCTGACGGACAACCAAAATCGCTGTCATCGCTGCGCAGCGGCGAGCTGGTGCTGGTGTATCTGCAGGTCAAAGCGAACCAGAACGTACCGGATGCGCTGGTGGTCGATTTGCTGCCCGCCGGACTTGAGCTGGAAAACCAGAACCTGGCGAACAGCAGCGCCAGCCTGCAGGAAAACGGCAGCGAGGTGCAGAACCTGCTCAATCAGATGCAGCAGGCGGATATTCAGCACATTGAGTTCCGCGACGATCGCTTTGTCGCCGCCGTGGCCGTCAGTCCTTACCAGCCGGTGACGCTGGTGTATCTGGCGCGCGCGGTGACGCCGGGTACTTATCAGGTGCCGGTGCCGCAGGTGGAGTCCATGTATGTGCCGCAGTGGCGGGCGACAGGCGCGGCCAGCGGTCCGCTGATCGTCGTACCGTAAATGCGCTTTCGGCGTCTGAAAAACGCCCGCTGGCGGTGGCTGGCGGGCGCGCTCGTTTTACTCTGGCTGATGGTGCTGGCGGCTGACCGCCTGTGGCCGCTGCCGCTCAAAGAGGTTGCGCCTGCCCGGGTGGTGGTGGCGCAGGACGGCACCCCGCTGTGGCGGTTTGCCGATGCCGAAGGCATTTGGCGCTACCCGGTCGCTATCGATGACGTCTCGCCGCGCTACTTACAGGCGCTCATCCAGTATGAAGACCGCTGGTTCTGGGATCATCCCGGCGTTAACCCGCTGTCGGTGATGCGGGCCGCCTGGCAGGATCTGCGCGCCGGACGGGTTATCTCCGGCGGCAGCACCCTGACGATGCAGGTGGCGCGCCTGCTTGACCCCCATCCCCGTACTTTTGGCGGTAAGTTTCGCCAGCTGTGGCGCGCGCTACAGCTGGAGTGGCACCTCGATAAGCGTCAGATCCTGACGCTATACCTTAACCGGGCGCCGTTTGGCGGCACGTTGCAGGGGATCGGCGCGGCGAGCTGGGCGTACCTCGGCAAACCGCCAGCGCAGCTGAGTTATTCCGAAGCCGCGCTGCTGGCTGTACTGCCGCAGGCGCCGAGTCGTCTTCGCCCGGACCGCTGGCCGCAGCGGGCGCAGGCCGCCCGGGACAAAGTCCTGCGGCGGATGCAGACGCAGGGCATCTGGTCGACGCAGCAGGTCAATGAAGCGCGGCAGGAGCCGGTGTGGCTATTCCCACGGCAGATGCCGCAGCTGGCGCCGCTGTTTTCTCGCAGAATGCTGGCCAGCAGCCGGAACGAGAAGGTGGTGACGACCCTTGATGCCGCGTTGCAGCGCCAGCTGGAAGAGCTGGCGCTGAACTGGAAGACTCGGCTGCCGCCGCGCAGTTCGCTGGCGATGATCGTCGTCGATCACACCTCAATGAAGGTGCGCGGCTGGGTGGGATCGGTGGACATCGCCGACGACAGCCGGTTCGGCCATGTCGATATGGTCACCGCCGTGCGATCGCCGGGATCGGTGCTGAAGCCGTTTATCTATGGACTGGCGATGGATGACGGACTGATCCACCCGGCGTCACTGCTGCAGGATGTGCCGCGGCGTTTTAGCGACTACCGCCCGGGTAATTTCGACAGCGGTTTTCACGGCCCGGTGAGCATGAGCGATGCACTGGTGCGCTCGCTGAACTTACCGGCGGTACAGGTTCTGGAAGCCTATGGGCCAAAACAGTTCGCCGCCCGCCTGCGCAACGCCGGTCTGCCGCTGATATTGCCCAACGGCGCGGAACCCAATCTCTCGCTGATCCTCGGCGGCGCAGGGGCGCGTCTGGCGGATATCGCCGCCGCCTATAGCGCCTTCGCCCGTCAGGGGAAAGCCGGACGGTTGCGCATGCTGGCGAGCGATCCGCTGGTGGAGCGCCCGCTGCTGTCGCCCGGCAGCGCGTGGATCATCCGCCGTATTCTTGCTGGCGAAGAGCAGCCGCTACCGGACGCCTCGTTGCCGCAGACGGTGCCGCTGGCGTGGAAAACCGGCACCAGTTACGGCTATCGCGATGCCTGGGCCATCGGTGTTAACGCGCGCTATGTCATCGGCATCTGGACCGGCAGGCCCGACGGAACGCCAGTGGTGGGGCAGTTTGGTTTTATCAGCGCGATACCGTTGCTCAATCAGGTCAGTAATCTGCTGCTGGCGCGGTCGGCGAGCGTGAAAAATGGGCTGCCGACGGACCCGCGTCCCTCTTCGGTGAGCGCCGCCGCCATCTGTTGGCCGGGCGGTCAGGCGCTTCCCCAGGGCGACAGCAACTGTCGTCGCCGTTTATCGACATGGCTGCTGGACGACAGCCAGCCGCCGACGCTATTGTTACCGGGTCAGGAGGGGAGCCGGGGGATCCGCTTCCCTGTCTGGCTGGATGAAAAGGGCGCGCGCGTCGCTGCCGATTGTCCAGGGGCGAAAGCGTCAACGCTCGACGTCTGGCCGCTGCCGCTGGAGCCGTGGCTGCCCGTCAGCGAGCGTCGGACCTCCAGGCTGCCGCCAGCGTCGACAGCCTGCCCGCCGCTGCACCAGCAGGATCTTATTCCGCTGACGCTTTCCGGCGTGCGTGACGGTGCGGTCATTAAACGCCTGCCGGGCGAAAATCGCGCGTCTCTGGCATTGCAAACCACCGGAGGAGAAGGACGGCGCTGGTGGTTTGTCAACGGTGAACCGACGGAAAACACCGGGGCAGCCGTGACGTTATCGCTGGAGCGACCCGGTGAATATCAGCTGGTGGTGATGGATGACGCAGGGCAGGTGGCGACGGCCAGTTTTACCCTACAGTAAGACGTGGTTTAGCGAATGCGGGAAAATTGTTGCTAAAACTCATCTTATTTTAAAAAAATGTTATCTAAGTCCATAGGCAAATGGCGTGTGGGTCATTATAATCCGCGCCACAACCTAAACCGCGTAAGCGCTCTACACAGAACATCATACAGAGGTAAACATGGCTATCGAACGTACTTTTTCCATCATTAAACCAAACGCGGTGGCAAAAAACGTTATTGGCAGCATCTTTGCGCGTTTCGAAACCGCAGGGCTGAAAATCGTTGGCACCAAAATGCTGCATCTGACGTCTGAGAAAGCCGCTGGCTTCTACGCTGAGCACCAGGGCAAACCGTTCTTCGACGGTCTGGTGGGCTTCATGACCTCGGGTCCTATCGTGGTCACCGTTCTGGAAGGTGAAGATGCCGTTCGTCGTCATCGCGAAATCCTCGGTGCCACCAACCCGGCGAACGCGCTGGCAGGCACCCTGCGCGCTGATTATGCTGACAGCCTGACCGAAAACGGCACCCACGGTTCTGACTCTGTTGAGTCCGCCGAACGTGAAATCGCCTACTTCTTCGGCGAAGGCGAAGTGTGCCCGCGCACCCGCTAATCGCATGCAAGTGTAATTAGGTTTACACTTTATTTAGCAAATGCCGCGTGCAGACGTGGCATCTGTGCACCAGAATTTGTACAATGCCACGCCCCCGGACGAGCAGATGCTCACCGGGGCGTTTCTTTTTCAACCCTCCAGGGGCCATAACGTGTAATAACGAGGCCGGAATACATTATGTCTGAACAAATTGTCACGCCTGATAACGCCGCTCTGACGGTACCGAATAAAGATGCCAAAATTAACCTGCTGGATTTAAACCGTCAGCAGTTGCGCGAATTTTTCCATAATCTCGGCGAGAAGCCGTTTCGCGCCGATCAGGTAATGAAATGGATGTATCACTACTGCAGCGATAACTTTGATGAGATGACCGACATCAACAAAGTGCTGCGCGGCAAACTGAAAGAAGTTGCTGAAATTCGTGCGCCGGACGTCGTGGAAGAGCAGCGCTCCTCCGACGGCACCATCAAATGGGCGATCGCAGTAGGCGATCAGCGCGTTGAAACGGTATACATCCCGGAAGACGATCGCGCGACGCTGTGCGTTTCCTCCCAGGTGGGTTGTGCGCTGGAATGTAAATTCTGTTCGACCGCGCAGCAGGGCTTTAACCGCAACCTGCGCGTGTCGGAAATTATCGGCCAGGTGTGGCGCGCGGCGAAAATTATCGGCGCGGCCAAAGTCACCGGTCAGCGTCCTATCACCAACGTGGTGATGATGGGGATGGGCGAACCGCTGCTGAACCTGACGAACGTGGTTCCGGCGATGGAAATCATGCTTGATGATTTTGGTTTCGGTCTGTCCAAACGCCGCGTCACGCTCTCCACCTCCGGCGTCGTTCCGGCGCTGGATAAGCTTGGCGATATGATTGACGTCGCGCTGGCGATTTCTCTGCATGCGCCGAACGACGAGATTCGTGATGAAATTGTGCCGATCAACAAAAAGTACAATATCGAGACGTTCCTGGCGGCCGTGCGCCGTTATCTGGAGAAATCCAACGCCAACCAGGGACGCGTGACTATCGAATACGTCATGCTGGACCATGTGAACGACGGTACCGAGCACGCGCATCAATTGGCGGAACTGCTGAAAGATACGCCGTGTAAGATTAACCTGATTCCGTGGAACCCGTTCCCGGGCGCGCCGTATGGCCGCAGCTCCAACAGCCGTATCGACCGTTTCTCGAAGGTACTGATGAATTACGGTTTCACCACCATTGTGCGCAAAACGCGCGGTGACGATATTGACGCCGCCTGCGGTCAGTTGGCCGGTGACGTTATCGACCGTACCAAACGTACGATGCGTAAGCGTATGCAGGGTGAACCGATCGCCGTCAAGGCGGTCTGATAAACCGTAGTCCGTGCACCCGGGATGGCGTACGGCAGGTAATACGTTTAAGGATTAGGCGAAACGTACTGATGCGGTTAATAATTACGGTGCGTTTCCGCCACGATTAAGGCAGTATGTAGCGGGGTAAAAACAGGTTGGGCGCGGGATTTGTAATCGCTCACCTGGCAGTTTTATACTGTTTACCTTACGTTTACCGAGCAGATGTTTCGGGGTGCGGGTTTCCGACACCAAAACCTTAAATTTACGTACCAGCAGCTGTAGCGAATGAATACTGAAGCCACTCAAGACCCACAAGCAGCACAGACCACGGGGACGCGCCTGCGTAATGCCCGTGAACAACTCGGACTCAGCCAGCAAGCCGTCGCTGAACGCTTATGCCTGAAGGTTTCCACGGTTCGCGATATTGAAGACGATAAGGCCCCTGCCGACCTCGCTTCAACGTTCCTGCGTGGCTATATCCGCTCCTATGCGCGCCTTGTCCATATTCCGGAAGAAGAGCTGCTGCCGATGATGGCAAAACAGGCGCCGGTTAAGGCCGCCAAAGTTGCCCCGATGCAGACCTTCGCCTTAGGTAAACGTCGTAAAAAACGCGATGGCTGGTTGATGAGCTTTACCTGGCTGGTGCTGTTTGTCGTGATTGGCCTGACTGGCGCCTGGTGGTGGCAAAACCACAAAGCGCAGCAGGAAGAGATCTCCAGCATGGCCGATCAGTCCAGCGCTGAACTGAACACCAACGACAGCGGCAATAGTCAGAACGTTCCGCTGGATACCAGCGCCGCCCAAGGCCAGGCGCCGGATGCAAATACCGCTGTGGCGCAAGCAACCGCACCGGATGCGGCACCGGCGGCTACCGCGCAAACCAATGCGGCGCCTGCGCCGACGACGTCCGCGGCTAACGCGCAGACCAACGCCGTCGTCGCACCGTCTCAGGCGAATGTTGATGCGGCGACGACCGCACCAGCCGCCGCCGCGACCCATGGCGCACCGCTGCCAACCGGCCAGGCGGGTATCACCGCGCCGGTGGCTGACGCTAACGCGCTGGTGATGAACTTCAACGCCGACTGCTGGCTGGAAGTCTCCGATGCGACGGGCAAAAAGCTGTTCAGCGGTCTGCAGCGCAAAGACGGTACGCTTAACTTAACCGGCCAGACCCCTTATAAGCTTAAGATTGGCGCTCCGGCAGCGGTACAGATTCAGTTCCAGGGTAAACCGGTCGATCTGAGCCGTTTTATCAGAACTAACCAGGTTGCACGTTTTACGCTGAACGCCGAATCTTCTCCGGCACAGTGATAAACGCGTAACGCGGGAGATTTTTCATGCATAACCAGGCCCCCATTCAACGTAGAAAATCGACACGTATTTACGTTGGGAACGTGCCTGTTGGCGATGGGGCTCCCATTGCCGTACAGTCCATGACCAATACGCGCACCACCGATGTGGACGCGACCGTTAACCAAATTAAAGCGCTGGAGCGCGTCGGCGCGGATATCGTTCGTGTTTCCGTACCGACAATGGATGCCGCGGAAGCCTTTAAGCTTATCAAACAGCAGGTCAGCGTCCCGCTGGTGGCGGACATCCATTTCGACTACCGTATCGCCCTGAAAGTGGCGGAGTACGGCGTTGACTGCCTGCGCATCAACCCGGGCAATATCGGCAACGAAGAGCGAATTCGTCAGGTTGTCGACTGCGCGCGCGACAAAAATATTCCGATCCGCATCGGCGTAAACGCCGGGTCGCTGGAAAAAGATCTGCAGGAAAAATACGGTGAACCGACGCCACAGGCGCTGCTCGAATCCGCTATGCGTCATGTCGATCATCTCGATCGTCTGAACTTCAGTCAATTCAAAGTCAGCGTGAAGGCCTCCGACGTTTTTCTGGCGGTTGAATCCTACCGCCTGCTGGCGCGCCAGATCGATCAACCGCTGCACCTTGGGATCACCGAGGCTGGCGGCGCCCGTGCGGGCGCGGTGAAATCGGCAATCGGCCTTGGTCTGCTGCTGTCCGAAGGGATCGGCGATACGCTGCGTATTTCGCTGGCGGCCGATCCGGTTGAAGAGATCAAAGTCGGCTTCGATATTCTGAAGTCGCTGCGTATTCGTTCTCGCGGCATCAACTTCATCGCCTGTCCGACCTGCTCGCGCCAGGAATTCGATGTTATCGGCACCGTGAACGCGCTGGAACAGCGTCTGGAAGACATTATCACGCCGATGGATGTATCCATTATCGGCTGCGTGGTGAACGGTCCTGGCGAAGCGCTGGTATCGACGCTGGGCGTGACGGGCGGCAATAAGAAAAGCGGCCTGTATGAAGACGGCGTGCGTAAAGACCGGCTGGATAACGACGATATGATTAGCCAGCTGGAAGCCCGTATCCGCGCGAAAGCAAGCATGCTTGATGACGCGCGTCGGATAGACGTTCAGCAGGTTGACGCTAAATAACGTGTTGGGAAGCGATACGCTTCCCGTGTATGATTGAACCCGCGACGCTACCTAAGCGTCTGGGTTCATTTTTGTATATATAAAGAGAATAAACGTGGCAAAAAACATTCAAGCCATTCGCGGCATGAACGATTATCTGCCGGGCGAAACCGCTCTCTGGCAGCGCATTGAAGGCACACTGAAAGAGGTGCTCGGCAGCTACGGTTACAGCGAAATCCGTTTGCCGATTGTAGAGCAGACCCCGTTATTCAAACGCGCGATCGGTGAAGTGACCGACGTAGTTGAAAAAGAGATGTATACCTTTGAGGACCGCAACGGCGACAGCCTGACGCTGCGTCCGGAAGGGACTGCGGGTTGCGTACGCGCCGGCATTGAGCATGGTCTTCTGTACAATCAGGAACAACGTCTGTGGTACATCGGCCCGATGTTCCGCCACGAGCGTCCGCAGAAAGGGCGCTATCGCCAGTTCCATCAGTTGGGTTGCGAAGTGTTTGGTCTGCAGGGGCCGGATATCGACGCCGAGCTGATTATGCTGACCGCTCGCTGGTGGCGCGCGCTCGGCATCTCTGAACACGTCAGCCTTGAGCTGAACTCGATTGGCTCTCTGGAAGCCCGCGCGAACTACCGTGAAGCGCTGGTGGCATATCTTGAGCAGTACAAAGAGAAGCTCGACGAAGACTGCAAACGTCGCATGTACACCAACCCGCTGCGCGTGCTGGATTCCAAAAACCCGGACGTGCAGGCGCTGCTGGATAACGCACCGTCGCTGGGCGATTACCTGGACGACGATTCTCGCGAACATTTTTCCGGTCTGTGCGCGTTCCTTGACGCGGCGGGTATCACGTATACGGTCAACCAGCGCCTGGTGCGCGGCCTTGACTACTACAACCGCACCGTGTTCGAGTGGGTCACCAACAGCCTGGGCTCTCAGGGTACCGTCTGTGCGGGCGGTCGCTATGACGGTCTGGTGGAACAGTTGGGCGGCCGCGCGGCGCCAGCCGTCGGGTTTGCAATGGGTCTTGAGCGATTAGTTTTGCTGGTTCAGGCAGTTAACCCGGAATTTAAAGCCGAACCTGTTGTCGATATATACCTGGTTGCTGCCGGTAACGACACGCAGTCCGCCGCAATGCGTCTGGCGGAAGACGTGCGTGACCAACTGCCGGGCGTCAAACTGATGACCAACCACGGCGGCGGCAACTTTAAGAAGCAGTTCGCCCGTGCCGATAAGTGGGGCGCTCGCGTCGCGCTGGTGCTGGGTGAATCAGAAATTGCCGAGCGCAGCGTCGTGGTTAAAGATTTGCGCTCCGGCGAGCAGACGACGGTAGCGCAGGATAGCGTTGCCGCGCATTTGCGCACACTGCTGGGTTAATTGCCCGACTATCATATTCAGGAGAAGGATTGCGTGGAAATCTACAATAACGAAAACGATCAGGTCGATGCCATCAAGCGTTTCTTTTCGGAGAACGGCATAGCACTGGCGGTAGGTGTTATCCTGGGTGTTGGTGCGCTGGTGGGCTGGCGTTACTGGACGTCGCATCAGGAAAATAACGCCAGAGACGCCTCTTTGGCCTATGAGCAGTCGGTTTCTTCCCTGAACAGCGGCAAACCTGACGCGCTGAGCGCGGCGGAAAAATTCGCCGCCGATGAAAAAAATACCTACGGCGCGTTCGCGTCGCTGGAACTGGCACAGCAGTTTGTTGATAAGAACCAGCTGGAAAATGCCGGGAAACAACTGCAGCAGGGGCTGGCCGCCGCATCCGACGATAACCTTAAATCCGTTATCAATATGCGTCTTGCCCGCGTTCAGCTGCAGATGAAACAACCTGACGCCGCGCTGAAAACCCTCGAAGGCATTAAAGGGGAAGGCTGGACGGCGATCGTTGCAGATTTACGCGGCGAAATTCTGTTGAGTAAAGGCGATAAGCAGGGGGCTCGCGCCGCCTGGGAAGCGGGTGTGAAAAGCGATGCTTCGCCAGCACTCAGCGAAATGATGCGCATGAAAATGAATAATTTGTCCATCTGAGAGGGACCCGATGCAACTGCGTAAATTACTTTTGCCAGGACTGCTTTCTGTTACGTTATTGAGTGGTTGTTCACTGTTTAACAGCGAAGAAGATGTGGTCAAAATGTCTCCGCTGCCGAAGGTGGAAAACCAGTTTACCCCGTCTACCGCGTGGAGCACCTCCGTCGGTAGCGGTGTTGGCGATTTCTATTCCAACCTGCACCCGACGTTTGCCGATAGCGTGGTGTATGCCGCCGATCGCAAAGGCACCGTGAAGGCGTTAAATGCTGACAGCGGCAAAGAAGTCTGGTCTGTAAACCTGGCGGAAAAAGACGGCTGGTTCTCGCATCTTCCGGCGCTGCTGTCCGGCGGCCTGACGGTGTCTGGCGGTCACGTTTACGTTGGCTCTGAGAAGGCGCAGGTTTACGCGCTGAACACCAACGACGGCTCTGTCGCATGGCAGACTCGCGTCGCTGGCGAAGCGGTCTCTCGTCCGGTCGTCAGCGACGGTATGGTGCTGATCCATACCAGCAACGGACAACTGCAGGCGCTGAACGAAAGCGACGGCGCGGTAAAGTGGACGGTTAACCTGGATATGCCATCACTGTCCCTGCGCGGTGAGTCCGCTCCGGCGGTGGCCTATGGCGCGGCGATTGTGGGCGGCGACAACGGCCGCGTCAGCGCGGTGTTGATGCAACAGGGCCAGATTATTTGGCAGCAGCGTATCTCCCAGGCGACCGGCTCGACCGAAATCGATCGTCTGAGCGATGTCGATACGACGCCTGTGGTGGTTGACGGCGTGGTGTACGCGCTGGCCTATAACGGCAACCTGACGGCGCTGGATCTGCGCAGCGGCCAGATCATGTGGAAACGCGAGCTCGGTTCAGTAAATGATTTCATCATCGACGGCAATCGTATCTACCTGGTGGACCAAAATGACCGCCTGCTGGCGCTCTCTACTGAAGGCGGCGTAACGCTGTGGACGCAAAGCGATCTGCTGCACCGTCTGCTGACGTCTCCGGTGTTGTATAATGGAAGTCTGGTTGTCGGCGATAGCGAAGGCTATATGCACTGGATCAACCCGCAGGATGGCCGCTTTGTGGCCCAGCAGGAAGTGGACAGCTCCGGCTTCCAGACCGATCCGGTTGTGGCCGACGGTCGACTGTTGATTCAGGCGAAAGACGGCACGCTGTACTCAATGACGCGTTAATAACGGCGGTCGTGCATTAATTTAAACGGCTCCTGTCTGTTACAGGGGCCGTTTTCCTGTTTTACGTTTTTAAGAGGTTTTTATCATGGTACCTGTGGTCGCGCTTGTCGGGCGCCCAAACGTAGGAAAATCCACGCTGTTTAACCGTCTGACGCGCACCCGCGATGCGCTGGTCGCGGATTTTCCGGGTCTGACTCGTGACCGTAAGTACGGTCGTGCTGAAGTGGAAGGCCGCGAGTTTATCTGTATCGATACCGGCGGTATCGACGGCACCGAAGAGGGCGTGGAAACCCGTATGGCGGAACAGTCGCTGCTGGCGATTGAAGAAGCCGATGTGGTGCTGTTTATGGTCGATGCGCGCGCGGGCCTGATGCCGGCGGATGAGGCGATTGCCAAACATCTGCGCGCACGCGAAAAACCGACCTTCCTCGTGGCGAACAAAACAGACGGTATCGATCCGGACCAGGCGGTTGCCGATTTCTGGTCGCTGGGCTTAGGCGAGATTTACCCGATCGCCGCTTCCCATGGTCGTGGCGTCACCAGCCTGCTGGAACACGTTTTGCTGCCGTGGATGGAAGATGTCGACCCGGCGGAAGAGGTGGATGAGGACGCCGAATACTGGGCGCAGTTTGAAGCCGATGAAAACGGCGAAGAGGCTGAAGAGCCGGAAGACGATTTCAATCCGCAGGATTTACCGATCAAGCTGGCCATCGTCGGCCGTCCGAACGTAGGTAAGTCAACGCTAACTAACCGTATCCTCGGCGAGGACCGCGTGGTGGTGTACGACATGCCGGGTACGACGCGCGACAGCATCTACATTCCGATGGAGCGCGATGAACGTGAGTACGTACTTATCGACACCGCCGGGGTGCGTAAGCGCGGCAAAATCACCGACGTGGTGGAAAAATTCTCCGTAATCAAAACGCTGCAGGCCATTGAAGATGCCAACGTGGTGCTGCTGGTTATTGATGCCCGCGAAGGTATTTCCGACCAGGATCTCTCCCTGCTCGGCTTTATTCTTAACAGCGGCCGCTCGCTGGTGATTGTGGTCAACAAGTGGGACGGTCTGAGCCAGGAAGTGAAAGAACAGGTCAAAGAGACCCTCGACTACCGTCTGGGCTTTATTGATTTCGCCCGCGTGCACTTCATTTCGGCGCTGCACGGCAGCGGCGTAGGCAACCTGTTCGAATCCGTTCGCGAAGCCTATGACAGCTCCACCCGCCGCGTCAGCACCGCGATGCTGACCCGCATCATGAACATGGCGGCAGAAGATCATCAGCCGCCGCTGGTGCGCGGTCGTCGCGTGAAGCTGAAATATGCCCACGCCGGGGGCTACAACCCGCCTATCGTGGTTATTCACGGGAATCAGGTAAAAGACCTGCCGGATTCTTACAAGCGCTACCTGATGAACTACTTCCGCAAATCGCTGGACGTCATGGGTACGCCGATCCGCATTCAGTTCAAGGAAGGGGATAACCCGTTCGCCAACAAGCGCAACACCCTGACGCCGAATCAGATGCGTAAGCGTAAGCGCTTGATTAAACACATTAAGAAAAGCAAATAAGATATCGCGGGAAATTAACCGCTATCGAAAAAACACTAAGCCCGCATTGCGTCGGGCTTTTTTGTTATCAGGGGCTATCATAGGAACACAAGAAAGCGCCTGATTAGCGTGTACACATGGGTGTGCCTAATTTGAAATGTCGTGATTTTATGTACAAACCAAACCGATTTTGTGTACTCATAGCATGAAAATTATGTACACAAGAGTCGAAATCGTGAGTGACAGCTATGCCTAAATTAACCGATATGCAGATCAAGGCTTGTAGTGGTCAACAAAAATTGGCCACGGCGTTAGAGTTTTTCCAGTATCGGTTTTCCGATTCGTTTGGTGGTAACCCACCGTTATATTCATGTGGCCTGAGCGCGCTGTAATATCCAACGATATAGTCCGTTATTGCGTGAGCTGCATCATTGAAGCTCATGTAACCCGTCACAGGCACCCATTCGTTCTTCAGGCTCCTGAAGAGCGCTCCATTGGACTGTTATCCCAGCAGTTTCCACGCCGGCTCATACTTTGCCGGATACGGTATCGCCACAGTAACTGCCGGAACTTTCTGCTCGTATAATTGTAAGTATCCCGGCAAAACGAACCATTCACTTTTAGAGATCTTCCGACATACTGATGATGTCCCCTGAGGAGATTGCTATGCGTAAGATCCGATTCACCGAACATCAGGTCATCGCCGTGCTGAAGTCCGTCGAAGCCGGACGAACCGTCAAATATGTGTGTCGTGAGGCCGCTATTTCTGAAGCCAGTTATTACAACTGGAAGGCAAAGTATGGCGGGATGGGAGCGGCTGATATTAAAAAAATCAAAGACCTTGAGGATGAGAACCGACGTCTGAAACAGATGTTTGCCGACCTGAGTCTGGAAAATCGCGCGTTAAAAGACGTCATCGAAAAAAAGCTTTAAAACCAGCGGTAAAGCGTGAGCTCGTCAGCTATCTGAAAGAGATGTTCTCAATGAGCGTACGCCAGGCCTGCAGGACATTATCGCTGAGCAGGACGGTGTATTTTTATCGCCCGGATAGCGGGCGCGATGAACCGGTGATCCTGGCGCTGACTGAGGCCGCTGAGCATTATCCCCGCTATGGGTTTAAGAAACTGGTCACTAACGCAGTGGTACTGTGGAACACGCTTTATATGCAGGAAGCACTGAGCTGGATGCGCGGTAATGGAGAAGAAACCGGGGATGAATATATCGCCCGG
>NZ_JAFAGS010000148.1 GCF_019237635.1 Pluralibacter sp. | reverse complement strand
CAGGTCAACGTCCGCCTGGTGTGCGCGACAAACGCCGACCTGCCGCAGATGGTCCATGAAGGCACCTTTCGCGCCGACCTGCTGGACCGGCTGGCCTTCGACGTCGTTCGCCTGCCGCCGCTGCGCGAGCGTCAGAGCGATATCATGCTGATGGCAGAAAATTTCGCCATCCAGATGTGCCGTGAGCTGGGTTTACCGCTGTTTCCGGGGTTTACCGAACATGCGCAGGAGACGCTGCTCGGCTACCGCTGGCCGGGCAATATTCGTGAGCTTAAAAACGTCGTTGAACGCTCGGTGTACCGGCACGACAGCAGCGAGACGCCGCTGGACAACATCATTATCGACCCCTTTAACCGCCCGGCGCCGCCCGCCTCTGTCGCGCCTGACGGTGAACCCGCATTACCGTTGGATCTCCGCGAGTTTCAGCTACAGCAGGAAAAAACGTTACTGACGCTGGCGCTGCAACGGGCCAAATTCAACCAGAAAAAAGCGGCAGAGCTATTGAACCTGACCTATCACCAGTTGCGGGCGCTGCTGAAAAAGCATCAGCTGTAAGCCTGGCGCGGCGCAGAATTGCGCGTAATATCGCCAGCACCGGCAATAACCCTGATGAATTGATGACATTTAAGGCGGTTATACGCAGACTTTTGTACCTGGCTACCTTAAGTGCGATACACTTTGCAGATCGGTTTTCATTACAAAGAACTTATGCGCCTGAAACTTTCATCTCTGCTGGCCGTCGCGGGATTGCTGTGCGGTGAAGCGATAGCGGCCCCCACGGCGACCCCCGTGGCGCCATCAGATATCCGTGACAGCGGCTTCGTCTACTGCGTGAGTGGACAGGTTAATACCTTTAATCCGCAAAAAGCGGGCAGCGGCCTGATCGTTGATACCCTGGCCGCGCAGATCTACGATCGTCTGCTGGATGTCGACCCCTATACCTACCGCCTGGTGCCTGAGCTGGCCGAAAGCTGGGAAGTGCTGGATAACGGCGCGACCTACCGTTTCCACCTGCGCAATAACGTGCCGTTTCAGACCACCGCGTGGTTTACGCCGACACGCCCGATGAACGCCGACGATGTGGTATTTACCTTTCAGCGAATTTTCGATCGCAACCATCCCTGGCACAACGTCAACGGCAGCAGCTTTCCCTACTTCGACAGCCTGCAGTTTGCCGACAGCGTCGAGCGTGTTCGCAAGCTCGACAGCCGCACCGTGGAGTTTCAGCTAAAACGCCCCGACGCCTCTTTCCTCTGGCATCTGGCGACCCACTACGCCTCGGTCATGTCAGCCGAATACGCGGATCAACTGACCAAAAGCGACAAGCAGGAGCTGCTCGACCGTCAGCCTGTTGGCACCGGCCCTTATCAGTTGAATGAGTATCGCGCCGGGCAGTACATTCGCCTGCAGCGCCATGCCGCCTTCTGGCGCGGCGAACCGCTGATGCCGCAGGTGGTGGTTGACCTGGGTTCCGGCGGCACCGGGCGTTTGTCGAAGCTGCTCACCGGCGAATGCGACGTGCTGGCATGGCCTGCCGCCAGCCAGTTGACCATCCTGCGCGACGATCCACGTCTGCGCCTGACTCTGCGCCCGGGGATGAACATCGCCTATCTGGCGTTTAATACCGACAAACCGCCGCTCAACAACCCGGAAGTCCGTCACGCGCTGGCGCTGGCCATCAACAACCAGCGTTTGATGCAATCGATTTATTACGGTACTGCGGAAACAGCGGCGTCAATTTTGCCTCGCGCCTCCTGGGCATACGACAGCGAGGCTAAAATTACTGAATACAACCCGGCGAAATCTCGCGAACAGCTGAAGGCGTTGGGGCTTGAAAACCTCACGTTACGTCTTTGGGTGCCGACGACGTCGCAGGCGTGGAACCCCAGCCCCCTGAAAACCGCCGAGCTGATTCAGGCCGATATGGCGCAGGTGGGCGTGAAGGTAATCATTGTGCCGGTGGAGGGGCGTTTTCAGGAGGCGCGGCTGATGGACATGAACCATGACCTGACGTTGAGCGGCTGGGCCACCGACAGCAACGACCCGGACAGCTTCTTCCGCCCGCTGCTGAGCTGTGCGGCGATCGCTTCGCAAACCAACTTCGCGCACTGGTGCAACCGCGAATTCGACGCCGTGCTGCAAAAAGCGCTGGCCTCGCAGCAGTTGGCGTCGCGTATTGATGCCTACGACGAGGCCCAGCAGATTCTGGCGCGTGACCTGCCGGTACTGCCGCTGGCGTCGTCGCTGCGTTTGCAGGCCTATCGCTACGACATCAAAGGACTGGTGTTGAGTCCGTTCGGCAACGCTTCTTTTGCCGGCGTCTCGCGTGAGAAGAACGATGAGGTGAAAAAACCATGATTATTTTTACCCTTCGCCGCCTGTTGCTGCTGCTGGTGACGCTGTTCTTCCTCACCTTCGTCGGCTTCAGCCTGAGCTACTTTACGCCGCACGCGCCGCTGCAGGGCGCGTCGCTGTGGAACGCCTGGCTGTTCTGGTTTAACGGCGTCCTGCACTGGGATTTCGGCGTTTCCAGCATCAACGGCCAGCTTATCTCCGAACAGCTCAAAGAGGTCTTTCCGGCCACCATGGAACTGTGCATTCTGGCCTTCGGCTTTGCGCTGATGGTCGGGATCCCGGTCGGGATGCTCGCCGGGATCATGCGCAACAAATGGCAGGACAACGTGATAAGCGCGCTGGCGCTGCTCGGGTTTTCCATTCCGGTGTTCTGGCTGGCGCTGCTGCTGACGCTGTTTTTCTCGCTCACTCTCGGCTGGTTTCCGGTTTCCGGGCGTTTTGATCTGCTTTACGAAGTCAAAAACGTCACCGGTTTTGCGCTGATCGACGCCTGGCTTTCTGACTCGCCCTGGCGCGATGAAATGATCATGAGCGCGCTGCGTCACATGGTGCTGCCGGTGCTGACGCTGGCGGTGGCACCGACCACCGAAGTTATCCGCCTGATGCGCATCAGCACCATCGACGTTTACGACTCCAACTATGTGAAGGCCGCGGCGACGCGCGGCGTGTCGCGCCTGACCATTTTGCGCCGCCACGTGCTGCATAACGCCCTGCCGCCGGTGATCCCGCGCCTGGGTCTGCAGTTCTCGACCATGCTGACGCTGGCGATGATCACCGAGATGGTCTTTAGCTGGCCCGGGCTTGGGCGCTGGTTGATTAACGCCATTCGCCAGCAGGATTATGCCGCCATTTCCGCCGGTGTGATGGTGGTCGGTTCGCTGGTCATTATCGTGAACGTGCTGTCTGATATTTTGGGTGCGATGGCCAACCCGCTGAAACATAAGGAATGGTATGCCTTACGATAGCGTCTATCTCGAAAAGCGCCCGCCTGGCGCGCTGCGCACCGTGTGGCGTAAATTCTATGGCGACACCACGGCGATGATTGGCCTGTACGGTTGCGTCGGGCTGGCGCTGCTGTGCCTGTTCGGCAACTGGTTTGCGCCGTATGGCATCGATCAACAGTTCCTTGGCTACCAGTTGCTGCCGCCGTCGTGGTCGCGCTACGGCGAGGTCTCCTTCTTCCTCGGCACTGACGACCTGGGCCGCGATGTGCTCAGCCGTCTGCTCAGCGGCGCCGCGCCGACGGTGGGCGGCGCGTTTGTCGTGACGCTCGGCGCGACGCTGTGCGGTCTGGTACTGGGCGTTGTCGCGGGCGCCACCCACGGCCTGCGCTCGGCGGTTTTGAACCATATCCTTGATACCTTACTGTCAATCCCGTCGCTGCTGCTGGCCATTATTGTGGTGGCTTTCGCCGGGCCGCACCTGCTGCATGCGATGTTCGCCGTCTGGCTGGCGCTGCTGCCGCGCATGGTCCGTTCGGTCTACAGCATGGTGCATGATGAGCTGGAAAAAGATTACGTTGTCGCCGCCCGCCTCGACGGCGCGTCGACCTTCAACATCCTCTGGTTCGCGATACTGCCGAACATCGCGTCCGGGCTGGTCACCGAAATTACCCGCGCCCTGTCGATGGCGATCCTCGACATCGCCGCGCTCGGCTTTCTTGACCTCGGCGCCCAGCTTCCGTCACCGGAATGGGGCGCCATGTTGGGCGACGCGCTGGAGCTGATTTACGTGGCGCCGTGGACGGTGATGCTGCCCGGCGGGGCGATTATGATAAGCGTCCTGTTGGTTAACCTGCTGGGCGACGGCATTCGTCGCGCTATCAATGCGGGGGTGGAATAATGCCATTACTCGATATCCGCAACCTGACCATCGAGTTTAAAACCAATGAGGGCTGGGTCAAGGCGGTCGACCGCGTCAGTATGACGCTCGCCGAAGGCGAGATTCGCGGTCTGGTGGGCGAATCTGGTTCCGGTAAGAGCCTTATCGCCAAGGCCATTTGCGGGGTGAATAAAGACAACTGGCGGGTCACCGCCGACCGCATGCGCTTTGACGATATCGACCTGCTGCGTCTTTCCAGCCGCGAACGCCGCCGCCTGGTCGGCCATAACGTGTCGATGATTTTCCAGGAGCCGCAGTCCTGTCTGGACCCGTCTGAGCGCGTTGGCCGCCAGCTGATGCAAAACATCCCCGGCTGGACCTTTAAAGGCCGCTGGTGGCAGCGCATCGGCTGGCGCAAACGCCGCGCCATTGAGTTGCTGCACCGGGTGGGTATTAAGGATCACAAAGACGCGATGCGCAGCTTCCCCTATGAACTCACCGAAGGGGAATGCCAGAAGGTGATGATCGCGATCGCGCTGGCCAATCAGCCGCGACTGCTGATTGCCGATGAACCGACCAACGCGATGGAACCAACGACCCAGGCGCAGATTTTCCGCCTGTTGACGAGGCTCAATCAGAATAACAACACCACGATTTTGCTGATAAGCCATGACCTGCAAATGCTCAGCAAATGGGCGGATAAAATCAACGTGATGTACTGCGGTCAGACGGTGGAAAGCGCCCCCAGCGAGGAGCTGGTCACCCTTCCCCATCATCCGTACACCCAGGCGTTAATCCGCGCCATCCCGGACTTTGGCCGGGCGATGCCGCACAAGAGCCGGTTGAACACCATGCCCGGGGCGATCCCGCTGCTTGAGCAGTTGCCCATCGGTTGTCGGCTTGGCCCTCGCTGTCCTTATGCCCAGCGCGAATGCATCGTGACCCCGCGGTTGACGGGCACCCGAGAGCACCTTTTCGCCTGCCACTTCCCGCTGAACATGGAGAGAGAGTGACATGGTCGAGACCCTGCTCGAAGTTCGCAATCTGAGTAAGACCTTTCGCTACCGGACCGGCTTGTTCCGTCGCCAGACCGTGGAGGCGGTTAAACCGCTCAGCTTTACTCTGCGCGAAAAGCAGACCCTGGCGATTATCGGCGAAAACGGCTCCGGGAAATCCACCCTGGCGAAAATGCTGGCCGGAATGATAGAACCGACCACCGGCGAACTGCTGATTGACGATCATCCCCTGCACTTTGGCGACTATTCGTTTCGCAGCCAGCGCATCCGCATGATTTTTCAGGATCCGTCGACCTCGCTGAACCCGCGTCAGCGCATTTCGCAGATCCTCGATTTTCCGCTGCGCCTGAACACCGACCTCGACCCCGAAGCGCGGCGCGCGCAGATCATCGACACGCTGCGGATGGTCGGGCTGCTGCCGGACCACGTAAGTTACTATCCGCACATGCTGGCGCCAGGCCAGAAGCAGCGTCTGGGGCTTGCCCGCGCGCTGATCCTGCGGCCAAAAGTGATTATCTGCGATGAAGCGCTGGCGTCGCTGGATATGTCGATGCGTTCACAGCTTATCAACCTGATGCTGGAGCTGCAGGAGAAGCAAGGCATCTCCTACATCTATGTGACCCAGCATCTGGGGATGATGAAGCACATCAGCGACCAGGTGCTGGTCATGCATCAGGGCGAAGTGGTGGAACGCGGCAGCACCGCCGACGTGCTGGCCTCACCGCTGCACGAATTAACCCGGCGCCTTATCGCCGGTCATTTTGGCGAAGCGCTGACCGCTGACGCGTGGCGTAAAGATCGCTAAAAGCAGTCGGATTCATTCTCCTGGCGGGCATGGCAGAATCGTCCCGTCTTCACAATGACTATAAGGATGACACGCGATGGGTTTTCTTTCCGGTAAACGCATTCTGATCGCTGGCGTGGCCAGTAAGCTGTCTATCGCCTGGGGTATCGCACAGGCGATGCACCGCGAAGGGGCTGAGCTGGCGTTAACGTATCAGAACGACAAGCTGAAAGGCCGTGTCGAAGAATTCGCGGCGCAGTTGGGTTCCAGCATCGTGCTGGAGTGTGACGTTGCCCGGGATGACAGTATCGACGCGGCGTTTGCAGAACTGGCAAAAACCTGGCCGACCTTCGACGGTTTTGTTCACTCTATCGGCTTCGCGCCAGGGGATCAGCTGGACGGCGACTATGTTAACGCCGTCACCCGCGAAGGGTTTAAAATCGCCCACGACATCAGCTCCTATAGCTTTGTCGCGATGGCGAAGGCCTGTCGTGCGATGCTGAACCCGGGCTCGGCCCTGCTGACGCTTTCCTACCTGGGCGCCGAGCGCGCAATCCCGAACTACAACGTCATGGGCCTTGCGAAAGCCTCTCTGGAAGCGAACGTGCGCTACATGGCGAATGCGATGGGCCCGGAAGGCGTGCGTGTAAACGGCATTTCGGCAGGCCCGATCCGCACCCTGGCGGCCTCGGGTATTAAAGACTTCCGCAAAATGCTGGCGCATTGCGAGGCGGTCACGCCGATTCGTCGTACCGTGACCATTGAGGACGTCGGCAACAGCGCCGCCTTCTTATGCTCGGATCTGTCTGCCGGTATCTCCGGCGAAGTCGTTCATGTGGACGGCGGTTTCAGCATCGCCGCCATGAACGAGCTGGAGCTCAAATAACCCCCCGCCCGGCGGTCCAACCCATTACGTAAAATGGTTAAAGACCGCTTGCTGCAATGGGGATAATCGCGTAAAACTGTCAGCCGCTCTTTGGCCACGAAAAAACACCATTATGTTTCAGGACAACCCGCTGCTTGCACAGCTAAAACAGCAACTTCACTCCCAGACTCCTCGCGCTGAAGGGGTTGTAAAAGGTACTGAAAAAGGCTTCGGCTTTCTTGAAGTCGATGCCCAGAAAAGCTACTTCATTCCGCCGCCGCAAATGAAAAAAGTGATGCATGGCGACCGCATTATCGCCGTCATTCACTCTGAGAAAGAGAAAGAAAGCGCCGAGCCGGAAGAACTTGTTGAACCTTTCCTGACCCGCTTCGTCGGTAAAGTACAGAAAAAAGATGACCGTCTGTCCATCGTCCCGGATCATCCGCTGCTGAAAGACGCTATCCCGTGCCGCCCGGTGCGTGATCTGACCCACGATTTTAACGCCGGTGACTGGGCCGTGGCCGAAATGCGCCGCCACCCGCTGAAAGGCGATCGTGGTTTCTACGCCGAGCTGACGCAGTTCATTACCTTTGGCGACGATCACTTCGTCCCGTGGTGGGTGACGCTGGCGCGCCACAATCTGGAAAAAGAAGCGCCAAACGGCGTTGCCACCGAGATGCAGGATGAAGGCCTTGAGCGCCGCGACCTGACGGCGCTCGACTTTGTGACCATCGACAGCGCCAGTACCGAAGATATGGACGATGCGCTGTACGCCGAAGAAACCGCAGACGGCAAACTGCAGCTTACCGTCGCTATCGCCGACCCGACGGCGTGGATTGTCGAAGGCAGCAAGCTCGACAACGCCGCCAAAGTCCGCGCGTTCACCAACTACCTGCCAGGCTTCAATATCCCGATGCTGCCGCGCGAGCTGTCAGACGACCTGTGCTCTCTGCGCGCCAACGAGATTCGCCCGGTTCTCGCCTGTCGCATGACCATCGCGGCGGACGGCGCCATCGAAGACAGCATCGACTTCTTTGCCGCGACCATCGAATCGAAAGCCAAACTGGCCTACGACGATGTGTCCGATTGGCTGGAAAATACCGGTGCATGGCAGCCGGGCAATGACAGCATCGCCCGTCAGATCACCCTGTTGCAGCGTGTCTGTCAGCTGCGCGGCGAGTGGCGTCACCATCACGCGCTGGTGTTCAAAGACCGCCCGGACTACCGCTTTGTGCTGGGTGAAAAAGGCGAAGTGCTGGATATCGTCGCTGAACCCCGCCGCATTGCCAATCGCATCGTTGAAGAGTCAATGATTGCCGCCAACATCTGCGCCGCCCACGTGCTGCGCGACAAGCTCGGCTTCGGCATTTACAACGTGCATACCGGTTTTGATTCCGCCAAGACCGAGCAACTGGCTGAACTGATGAAAACCCACGACGTACACGTCGACCCGCAGGAAGTGCTGACGCTGGAAGGGTTCTGTAAACTGCGCCGCGAACTCGACGCGATGCCGACAGGCTTCCTCGACAGCCGCATTCGCCGCTTCCAGTCCTTCGCGGAAATCAGCACCGAACCTGGCCCGCACTTCGGCCTGGGGCTTGAGGCTTACGCAACCTGGACCTCGCCGATTCGTAAGTACGGCGACATGATCAACCATCGTCTGCTGAAAGCCATCATCAAAGGGGAGTCGGCGAACCGTCCTCATGACGACGTTACCGTTCAGATGGCCGAGCGCCGTCGCCTGAACCGCATGGCCGAACGTGACGTCGCCGACTGGTTGTACGCCCGCTTCCTGAATGGCAAAGCCGGAACCGATACCCGCTTTGCCGCCGAGATTATCGACATCAGCCGCGGCGGTATGCGCGTGCGTCTGGTAGATAACGGCGCAGTGGCGTTTATCCCGGCGCCGTTCCTGCATGCCGTTCGTGATGAAATGGTATGCAGCCAGGAAAACGGTACGGTCCAGATCAAAGGCGAAACCGTGTACAAAGTGACCGACGTGATTGATGTCGTTATCGCTGAGGTGCGCATGGAAACCCGCAGCATCATCGCGCGACCGTTCCAGGCCTAAATTAACCTGCGGCTTTCTCCCCGAAAGCCGCTTTTTTTTTCGCGCTTGCCCCCCCTCTCCGGCAATTTTTTTCCTGTGAGCTCCCACATTCCGCCAAAAGCGATCACAATAAACTGTGTGTTTGCCGCCAATGGAAAAAGACGAAGCAAACCCGGATTTCTATAAAAGTTACAAGCGAATACCGTTGATGTCTCGTTGACGCACCGTTCATTGACAATGCTGTCATTTTTCACTTATTCAATACTGCGCACATGTTGGTCTGGGGGAGACTATGGCTGAGAATATGGAGCAAAACCTGCTATTTCAGCATTTGGGCACAGCCAGTCCTTACTGGCGTCTTGCCAGCGGCAGCAATGCATTGCACCTTGCCACCAGCGAAGAGACCGAATCGCGCCAGGTGGTCGCGCTCAGCGTCGAACAGGCCAACAGCATCCGCGAGATGACGGTCATTACCTCGAGCCTGACGCTCAACATCGACCTCTTTGGCGACTCGGTGCCAGTCCACCTCGTCGGGCGCAAGATCAACAAGTCGCACTGGGCGGGTACGGCCTCGGCCTGGTACGACACGCATTCCGTCGCCCGCGACCTGCAACAGGGACTCTCCTTTGCCGAACAGGTGGTCTCTGAGGCTAACTCCGCCATCGTCATTCTGGACCGCCATGGCAATATTCAGCGCTTTAACCGCCTGTGCGAAGAGTACACCGGGCTGAAGGAACAAGAGGTCATCGGGCAAAACGTCTTTAAGCTTTTTATGAGCCCGGCCGAAGCCGCCGCTTCTCGCCGCCATATCTCCGGATTTTTCCGTAACGGCACGTCGTATGAAATCGAACGCTGGGTCAAAACCCGCAAAGGCCAGCGGCTGTTTTTATTTCGCAATAAATTCGTACACAGCGGCAGCGGGAAAAACGAAATTTACCTGATTTGCTCCGGGACCGATATCACTGAAGAACGACGCGCGCAGGAGCGCCTGCGGGTACTGGC
>NZ_JAFAGS010000114.1 GCF_019237635.1 Pluralibacter sp. | reverse complement strand
TCTACTGTTGTATTTCGATATGTCAATTTACTAAGAACTTACTATTATACTGGCTATCCCATAAACAATACTAAGGGTTACAACATGCGTATTATTCCTAAGTTAATGATTGCAATGGCTTCTTTCGCGTTCGTCACTAGCGTTAGCGCGGCTGAACTGATGACTCACGACGCTTTTAAAAAGGTGGCTTCTCAATATAAAAAGATTGGTACCGTTTCAGTTTCAAATGAGAGCTCTCAAACTGATGCGAAATCTGAGCTGATTAAAAAAGCTGACGAAAAAGGGGCCGATGTTCTGGTTCTGACTTCTGGCAGCACCAACAAAAAGGTTCACGCCAGCGCTAACATTTATAAGAAAAAATGATTTAGCCAGTTGTGTACCGGGTGGGGAACGAAAGTTTCCCACTTTTAATACCGGTGTCAGATATCTACTATCTTCATTTAATTCGTCAAATCTCTTTTTTATAGAATAACGTTAGCCATTAACGCTACAGGTAAGTGGTATGTCATCGCCGATGTCGGTTATGCCCCGCAGTCTCCTGCTGGTTGCGTTATTGCTGTCCAGCCAGGTTGGTGTTGCCGCAAACGGCCACCGCCTTAAGCAACGTGCGGATGCCGTACTGACGCTGATGAGTTATACGGTAGTGCCTGACGTCACCGCCAGCGATCTCAATATCGGCAGCGGCACCAATAATAAAAACGCACTTTCCATCACCCAGTTCGGCGGCGGCGCCACGCTAAGCGAATCCTTCCCCCTGTATCTGGAAGGCACGGTGGGGTACAGCCGCTACGATCCGCAGTTCGTTTTCTCTGATGGCGCCGAAAATCGCAATATTCCCGCTAAGTGGAACAGTCTTACCGCGACTGGCGGTATCGGCTGGGACTTCCAGTTATATAAAGACAAGTGGGGCGGTAATCTGGTGCTTCGCCCCATTTTCAACGTCATGCTGGGAACGATGGTGAGCGATCTGCGTGTCGGGACATGGGTAGTACAGCAAAAACGCGATGCCGACATGCAGTTTCTCGACGGCGGCCGGTTGAACGCCTACGGTCTGGGAGGCTCACTCATGCTTGATTACGAGCTGTTTTCACAATCACAGGATATTGACGTTGAGCTTCGCTACTCCGGGATGAGCCTGGAAACGTTCGGCGATACCGCCGACGCGGTTAAGGGACAGGCCAACGCCGATAACCTTGGGCTGTATATTCGCCGCCGTGCGCCTATCTCTGACTGGACGCTGCTGCAACGCCCGGTGCGCTACGTTCTGGAGGGCGCGCATACTGAATACCTGGGCGATCAGCGTGGGCAGCTCGGCTTTGACAACCTGAGTTCAGTGGGGGTTGGTCTGGAGCTCGACAGCAGCAAATACGATGTCTTTGTCACCCGAACGCGCCTGGTGGCGCGCTATATGTTTGGTAATAATACCAGCGGTTATGGGATCGGTTTTGCCATGAGTTTTTGAAACAGCGGGGGCGTTCAACTCCCCCAGCGGCTTCTTAAATAACTGACGGCATCCTGCGTTTGCGGCGCATTGAGGTAATTCTCCCGAAACAGAATAGTTCCCTGGATTTGTGGCACAGCGTCGTTTAAGTCGAGCTGCTTTTTCAGCTCTGGCACGCCGCCCTGGACCGTCCAGTCAGGTTCATTTTTCGAGGGTTCGCCCACTTTATAGAAGGCGATGCCGATATAAAGACGCGTATTTGTCGGTTTCACGACGTCAGCCCACCATTTTGCCAGCACGTCATAGCGAGCGGCGCTTCGTGAGAAAGGCCAGTAAATCTGCGGCGCAATATAATCCAGCAGCCCCTGCTGTACCCACTGACGGGTATCAGCATAGGATTCATCATAGGCGGCAGCTCCCCGGGTGTCGGACCCGTCGGGATCGTGCGAGCGGTTACGCCAGACCCCGGCAGGGCTAACGCCAAATTCAACGTTGGGTTTTATCTGCTTAATGGTGCGGGATACCTCGGCAATCAGTTGCTGGGTATTGTGGCGCCGCCAGTCTGCTTTCGAGGCGAACCCCTGGCCATATTCCCGGAATGTCTGGTTATCGTTAAGGGCTGAACCCGGCGTTTCGGTATAGAAATAGTCGTCAAACTGCACGCCGTCGACAGGGTAGCGCGTGACGACTTCAGCAACGATGCTGGTTATCCAGTTGCGAGCTTCAGGGATCCCGGGATCGAGTACGAAACGATCGCTGGCAGTGCGAATCCAGTCCCGATGCTGTACAAACACGCTGGACGGCGCGCGGTTGAGCTCTGCCACGGTTGATGGCCGGGTGTTGGTTGAAACCCGGTACGGATTGAACCAGGCATGGACCTTCATCCCACGCTTATGCGCCTCATCCAGCATGAACTGCAGCGGATCGTAGCCCGGGTCTTCGCCAATCGTCCCGGTCAGCGTATCGGACCACGGTAAAATCTTCGACGGCCACAGCGCAGTACCATCCGGTTTTACCTGGAAGAACACGGTATTAACGCCCAGGCTCTTCAGCTTGTCGAGTTTATCGGTAAGCGCCTTTTTTTGCAGGTTTTCACGAATATCGGGGCTGGCATTGACTGACGATATTGGCGGCCAGTCAAGACGAGAAACGGTCGTTAGCCAGACGCCGCGCACGGGCTCCTGATTTCGCGCAATAGGCGGTTTAGCTGCGGAAGGGAATGGGGTGACCAGCGACTGCGGTGGTTTCGACGAGCAGCTGATGATTAATAATGCGCAGCCTGTCAGCGCCGCGAACCGTTTTATCGTTGTTACTAAAAATTGTTGCGGCATCGGGAAATTAGCTCTTAGTAAAGCGGCTGTTAGCCCAAGGATCCACGTCAGGCGCGTCCGGTTTTACCGGTGCAGCGTCGGTCAGAGACTCAAGATACAGCGCCTCGACTTCCGCTCGCGCCCACGGCGTACGGCGAAGAAACGTTAAGCTCGATTTGACGCTCGGGTCTTTTTTGAAGCAGTTGATATTAATACGTTTGCCAAGTTGTACCCAGCCAAAGCGGGCGACCAGCGCATTGACTTGCATTTCAAGCGTTACGCCATGCAGCGGGTCTTTAGAAGAGTGAGCGGTCATGTGGAGTCCGGTATTTTCTGATTTTTGTGATTATAGTCCTGGGTCAGGAGCAAGGGAAGCGGCAGGGGAGATCAGCGAGGCGCTGGAGATTTCCGCCACGACCGTGACAAATGCGATGAAGACCGCAACCGAATGGGCCAGGAACTATTCCGTTATCTGAGCATTACTGCGGATCATGGCGCAGCCAGGGGGTAATGGTGACACCCGCCAGTAATCCTTCCGGGCTTAGCAGACGAGTCACCGTCTGTCCCCATGGCTCTTCGCGCTGTGCGACAAGCAGCTGATAACCTTTGCTTTTAAGCACTCGGGTGGCAACGTCGATATCACGCACTTCAAATTCGATCCAGGCCTGTGGGGTAGGGAGATCCCCCGGCCATTGCTCGGATCCGAAACAAGAGAACGCCGCCTGAGAAAGCGGCCACAGCGCAAAATGCTTTACACCGTCCAGCGCGTCGTGTTCGGTCAGCAGGTAGTCGCTGTTGCCCTCCATACTTTTTAGCGGCAATCCCAGCGCATCGACATAAAAGGCCTTACTGGTGTCAGTATCCAGGGTGATGGGACCAAAACCTGCGATAAACACGATGTCGATACCGGATAAATCAGAATCCATTTTATCTCCTTATAACTGAGTATGTTTCCATCAATAAAGATAACATACTCTCCGACGGATGCCCGTCATATCGGCATTGGGCGTGGGGTACAGACATAAATCCATGCGGGCGGGAAGTTGCGAATTTCATAGATTCGGCGCCACTCAAAGTATCGGGACAACAGTTTCTCCGACAGCGGACTGTACTGAAACTGAATTAGCATTCCCCCTGGATTAAGCTGCTTCCGGATCTGTTTTAATATTCGTAGTCGCGTTGCCAGCGGGATGGACAGTAGCGGCAGGCATGAAAAGACAAGATCGTATTTTCTGTCCAGCTGTTCAGCGGAGCGGGTAATCACGCGCAGCCGACAGTCCTGGTCCGCCAGAGTCTGCAACTGACGTGCAAGCCCTGGCTGAATTTCCCAGGCATCCAGTTGTGCTGAGAGCGACAAACGATTAAGCAGCCTGCGGGTAAGAACGCCATCGCCGGCGCCAAGTTCCGCAACGGCTGTGGCGGTTTCCCATCTGGCGAGACTGGTCATCCGGTTGCACAACCAGGGTGATGAGGGCGTTACGGAACCGAAGGTGCGTGGTGAGAGAATAAATTGTCTGGCGTAGTTCATCTGATGCTTAAGATAAGGTTGTACCGTCGCAATCACAGAATTGAGCATCGCAAGTTTCTCCAGTTTTCGGCGAGTCTGCATGCATTGTGTACCTGCAATCTTAACAATTGCTTAATCCGCGTCTGGCCGCGATTGTTGGCGGGGAAGGAATGTACAGACGTGGAATCTATGGGGTTTGGGATTCACAGATTCAATTTAACATAATATACATTATGCGCACCTGTGTAAGATAACGCATAATCTGGACTATCACGGTCACATTGGGTCTGCTTTTATCGACCTCTGTTTGGTTGAGTTTTATATAGAATGGCTTCAATCTGACAGACCGAAGCCATTCTATCTCACCATGCTTCGGGTTCTCGTAGCATGTGTACAATATTGCAGGGATTCATGATCCACCCGCCTTGGAATCCTTCGGGTAAAAGTTCGACAGAATCACATCGAACAACGCCACGTTCTTCGATGTGTTTTTCAGCCAGTTTAAAATTGGTAGTGAACAACTCAAGCCAAACTTCGGCCTGACTTAGTCCTGGCGCTTCGTCAATCCACAGTCGGTTTGGCCCAAGAACAAATCCGGTCGCTGGCGGTTTATCGGTAATTTCATCCAGCCCGATGGTATGACGATAAAAATCGATTGTCTGCTGATACTGGTGTGTGGGCACTTTGATAGCGATATCGATCCCACCCTTAATTTCTGCATTCATATAGATTTTCCGTTGTGAGCGTTTTTAGGGATTACTTACCTTTCGCAACTATCATCCTGGCAACGCGTTGCCATCTTCGCCAGTGTTTATCCCGCCACGTTGGGCTATCTTTTGCCAACGCGGTGGGCATTAGCCTCATCTTCCCTATCCTGCCCCGGCTTCTCGAGGACGTCACCCATTTCACACAGCAACGCGCGTCACAAACACAAGCTGACGTACAGCAGTTAGGATGACGCTGCTGGAAGATGAAAACGTTTAGCCAGTTTCTTTTGCAGAATGATAACGATAATTGGGAACCCTGATGCGGAAATTGCACATACCGCCAGCAACGTGTTCACATTTTGTGGTGCCATGCCACGATCAGGTAATAGAAAAGCGGACAGAAAAAATGCGATGGTTGTAATCAGATACATTATTGATGTCTGTAATGAAGAAAATCCCGCTCGTTGCCTGTCATCAGGAAACTGAATCGTAACCGCCGAAGATGAAACCAGACGACTGTAAGATGCACCGAGAAATAAAGTAATAAATAGCGCCGCATGCTGATAGCCCAGGATTGGTATTAGCAGACTCAGTATAAAGACGATAGTTGACCCTGTAGCCAGAATCAAAGCAGAAAAACGGGAGGTTAACGCGCCTGTCATTTTTGTAGACAGGTACCCTGTAACACCCCCGCCGAAGAACAACCAGGGCAACAGGTCTTGAGAAGCGCCCAACTGCTGTGTCATTAATGGTACCAGAACAGGAATGACCAACATTGGACTAAACTGTACAAGCGCATTACTGGAAGCAAACAGTAAAGTATCAACGTCGAGAGGCAGTGCGTGGAGCGTGTCGAAAGAGACTGGGTCTTGAGGGATGATGGAAACAATCAGTGGCAATGCCAACAAACACAGTGTACTGATTAACCACAAAGCGAAATGCCAACCATAATGAGTACACAAAAATAATATCGTGGGCACTCCTACAATGCTTACCATCGAAAATGATGCAATCACCGTCGCCAACATTTTTCCGCGCAAGTTAGTCGGTGCGTGATTTATCAATATACTGATACCCACACCCATTGTCGTACCTCCAACCAATCCTGCACAGAATCGTAATGTAAGCAGAAGACTAAAACTGGAGGTGAATGTAGTCAAAAGTGTCAGTAGGCCTAGTAGTGCCATATTGGCGATTAAAAAACGTTTCTTATTGAAACGACCAATCCAGTAAAAGGCAATAATTCCCGCCAGGACTGCTCCTGATGTGTACATACCGGACACATAGCCTGAGAATGATACGGGAACTGCGAAATCTGCTGCCATAAAAGCAAAAACAGGGTTGAACACCATATATTCCAGCGCATTGGTGAACTGGATAAAAGCCATTACAATGGCTATCCGCATGAGGGCTTTATGATTAAACGTCTGTGTGACCAGTGGCATAGCAAGCGACCTATGGATGAAAGATATCCGAGTTTAACCGCTATCAATATTGTTCATTAGATGGTAAAAATGGCACTTATTATTATCATTTATGGGATAGTTGATGCGGCCGGCTCTTGATTTTAATACCCTGAAAGTGTTCATTGCTGTGGTTGAAAGAGAAAGTTTTGTTGGGGCATCGAAAGTCCTTGAAATGCCGACATCAAATGTGAGTCGTTGTATTTCTCAGTTAGAAGAAAAACTGAATCTTCAGCTCATTGAGCGCAGCACCCGACATATGAAACTCACCCAGGCGGGGCACCTACTCTATGCCCGAGCGAAGCCATTACTGGAGGCGCTTGAGCAAACTGAAACAGAATTAACGTTGCGGCAAATGCAACTCAAGGGCCCATTACGTATCTGTATTCCCAATGAAATAGGTCCTGCATTGCTGGGTTCTGTTGTTGCCGATTTCGCTTGTCAGTACCCGGATCTGGAAATAAGCTGCGTCACAAATTTGTCTGGTTTTGAATCCCTGCGAGATGATCTGGATTTAGCTATTATTGTTAGCCGTGGTCAGATGGATGACAGTGACTATATAGCCCGTCATCTGGTGACTATCCCTTGCACCATCGTTGCTGCCCCCTCCGTCATTCAGCGTTATGGCCCCCCTTCTCGTATACAGCAATTTGAAGAATTACCCTGTATTACAACGGTAAGTGCACTTAGAGGTGCTCCCTGGCAGTTTGTTAATAAAAAGGGGGGATTCGAGACTATTAAGGTTAAAGGGCATTATCGGGTCAACAGTGGAGAGATGGCAGGACGAGCGGCGGTAGCAGGTGTCGGTTTTGCCATTCTATCGAAACAAGCCTGTCAGCCTTACATTAACGATGGAAGGTTAATCGAGGTTGAGTTTGAACAATCGCCAGCACCATTGCAATTGTTCGCACTTTATTCAGATAGGCGTTACTTGCCCGCTAAAACAAGAGCGCTCATTGATTTCATACATCAGAGATTGAACCATTTACCCTCGCCGGATTGTGGTTAAAAAATGGGCTTGACGTACAATAATTTTCGATATCCAAACTGCCCCCTGTGAGAAGACCCGAAACGGGCCTTTTCACCATGTTTAGTAAACCGGATCGCGCTTTGCCAGACGGGTGACGATACGCTGACGTACGGTATCGTAAACCCAGTAATAGCTATGCTGGTTGCCTTTGTCCGTTCCTACGAAATATCGGCGCTGGATGATGCGCTGGACGTCCTGGATGGAGTTATTGCTGATATCGGCCGGGAGGCGAAAAAAATTGGACAGAAAAAACGTCTGAGAACTTTGAAAGATCTTGATAAATCAGCATTAGAACTGGCAAATATCTGCTCGATGCTTCTGGATGAAAATGTCGACAGTGAGTTGCTCCGCTCGACAATATTTGAAAAATTCCCTCCGGCCAGGCTGGCCGACACCATCACATTTATAAACGCGATTGCCCGGCCTCCTGACGCCAGTTTTCACGATGAAATGGTGGAACAGTATGGAAGAGTCCGCCGTTTTCTTCCCTGTTTGCTGGAAAATATTGAATTCAGCGCCGCTCCGGCAGGTGAAACCACGCTGGAGGCTATACGCTACCTTGCGGCGATCCGATCAACCCGGAGGCAACATATTGATGATGCGCCAATGGCGATAATTACCGGCCCCTGGAGGCGACTCTGCTATAGCAAAGACGGTCATTTATCCTGACAGGGCTATACCCTCTGTGTTATGAATAAGTTACAGGACAGTCTGCGGAGACGGGATATTTACGTCGTACAGAGTGAACGCTGGGGAGATCCGCGGGCTAAACTTCTCCAGGGTCAGGACTGGCATACCAACAGAGTGCAGGTGTATCGCTCCCTCGGGCAACCTCTCAACGCCGGAGAGGCCGTCAATGCGCTGACCCGGCAACTCGACACGGTGTACCGACAGGTCGCTAAAAATTTTGCTGATAATCAGGCCGT
>NZ_JAFAGS010000035.1 GCF_019237635.1 Pluralibacter sp. | reverse complement strand
AAACACCGGCTGCGGCAGCGGGTCCTGCCAGATCAGATCTTCTTTTGGCACTTCCGGGCCGATGTAACGCGCTTTTGGCCCCATGTCGCGGTGCGTCAGTTTAAACCAGGCGCGGGCGAAGGCTTCGTTGAAGGCCTGCGGGTCGTTGAGGAACTTCCGGGAGATTTTCTCGAACTCAGGGTCGAAGCGCAGCGTCAGGTCGGTCACCAGCATCGTCGGCTTACGTTTTTTCGACGGATCGAACGGGTCAGGAATGATTTCCGGGGCATCCACGGCTTCAAACTGAATGGCGCCCGCCGGGCTGCGCGTCTGCACCCACTCATATTTGAACAGGTTCTCGAAGAAGTAGTTGCTCCACTGGGTCGGGGTTTGCGTCCACACCACTTCCAGACCGGAAGTGATGGCATCCGGACCTGCGCCGCTGCCGTAGCTGTTCGCCCAGCCGAGGCCTTGCGCCTCCAGCGGTGCGGCTTCCGGGTCCGCCCCGACGTGGGTGGCCGACGCGGCGCCGTGGGTTTTACCCAGCGTATGACCACCGGCAATCAGCGCCACGGTCTCTTCGTCGTCCATCCCCATGTTGCCGAAGGTCGCGCGGATTGCCGCGGCGGCCGACAGCGGTTCGCCGCTGGCGTTCGGCCCTTCCGGGTTCACGTAAATCAGCCCCATTTCGGTGGCGGCCAGCGGACGTTTCGCCAGCGCTTCCGGGTCACGATGGGCAAGCCAGGCTTTCTCGTCACCCCAGTTCACATCGAGATCCGGCTCCCAGACATCCTCACGCCCGGCGCCAAAGCCGAACGTACGGAACCCGGCGTTCTCCAGCGCCACGTTACCGGCGAGGATAAACAGGTCGGCCCAGGAGATTTTCTGCCCGTATTTTTGCTTAATCGGCCACAGCAGACGCCGCGCTTTATCGAGGCTGACGTTATCCGGCCAGGCGTTCAGCGGCGCAAAACGCTGCTGACCGCGCCCGGCGCCGCCGCGACCATCAACAGAGCGGTAGGTGCCTGCGCCGTGCCAGGCCATGCGGATAAAAAGCCCCGCATAGTTGCCCCAGTCTGCGGGCCACCAGGATTGGGATTCCGTTAACAGCGCGCGGATGTCGCCTTTGAGTGCGGAGTAATCTAACTTGCTAAATTCTTTGCGGTAATTGAAGTCTTCACCCAGCGGGTTCGAACGGTTGGAGTGCTGGTTCAGAAGATCGACGCGGAGTTGTTTCGGCCACCAGTCGCTACTGCTGGTGCCCGCGCCGGCGCTTTCATCATGGCTGCCCTGATGAAAAGGACATTTTCCTGCATTAACATTATCTTGCGTACTCATCTATATGCTCCCTTCACAGTAATACTGTTAAAGATATACACCCCTGCTGATAAGTTATAGTTGAAAATACCCACGGATTCGATAGTCCATTCCTCTGGTTTTGATGTAGCGCAATCTTAGTTTTGGTATAGCGAGGGAGGGGGATAGCAAGCAGAAGGCGAACGGTATCATGGGCAGCATGATGTTTTATTTTTTACTTCTTACCGCCGCAATATTTTGCAGCGGTAAGTAAGTATTCACGGTAGAGAAAATGATTATTTCAACAAACGGGGAATCTGGTTGTTAAACTCAAGCAGACAGGCATCCATATATTTATTGGTTTCAACCGTGACTTTTTTGTAATTATCAGCATGCCATTCACTTAACGGCGCTTCAACCGGCGCAGGCGCGCACTCTGCCACCGTATAGGCAGAGAACGCATTTCCACTCTCAGGTCGTTTATAGAATAAGACTTTATACTTCAGCTGGTATACTGAATTATCCGTACCCATATCTTTGTAAATTAATGCCCAGGTGGCATAGCCGATGCTGAGCTCCTGCTTGTATGTATTACCTTTGCCATTTTCATCCAGCCAGCGCTTGAGGCTTTGTTTGGCTTTGGGAACAAAATAGGTTTTCGTTGGGTTAGGCAACGTATCGACTGCTGATCCTTTGTAGTTTTCTTTGTCGAAATCACCGCTGTTTATATTTCCGGTCAACGCCCCCAGCACAGCAATGCCCATGCCTGTTGCAAAATGAGACGGATTCACCTCACGCAAATGCGCATCGGGAATACGATTGTTATTCAGGTCAGCCTGAGCGCCAATGGATAAAACCTTTACTGAACTGCCATTCGC
>NZ_JAFAGS010000074.1 GCF_019237635.1 Pluralibacter sp. | reverse complement strand
CCCACCACTCGGGTCGTTAGCTCAGTTGGTAGAGCAGTTGACTTTTAATCAATTGGTCGCAGGTTCGAATCCTGCACGACCCACCACTTTTTGGTGGTTCCGAGTAAAATTATCTTCGAAGTCAATACCCGAATGGGTCGTTAGCTCAGTTGGTAGAGCAGTTGACTTTTAATCAATTGGTCGCAGGTTCGAATCCTGCACGACCCACCACTTCGAAGAAAAATCCCGCAAGGGGTCGTTAGCTCAGTTGGTAGAGCAGTTGACTTTTAATCAATTGGTCGCAGGTTCGAATCCTGCACGACCCACCAATGTAAAAAAGCGCCCTAAAGGCGCTTTTTTGCTTTTTCATTTCCGGTGACTTTTTATCGCACATCCGCTATCTTGTTTAGTATACGAAACACGATTGCCGTACGTTTTGCCATGTCATGCAAAAGAAAGGCAATATTGTTAAGCCAGTGAAACGAGAAGCCATAATGAGTGTGATGTTTGATCCAGAAGCCGCAATCTATCCCTTCCCGCCAAAGCCTGTCCCGCTAGGTTTGGATGAAAAGCAGTTCTACCGCGAGAAGATCAAACGTCTTCTCAAAGAGCGCGATGCGGTGATGGTGGCTCACTACTACACCGACCCTGAAATCCAGCAACTGGCGGAAGAGACCGGCGGCTGCATTTCCGATTCCCTTGAGATGGCGCGTTTTGGCGCCCGCCATCCGGCCTCTACGCTGCTGGTGGCTGGTGTGCGCTTTATGGGGGAAACGGCGAAAATCCTCAGCCCGGAAAAAACGATTCTGATGCCGACGCTGGAGGCCGAGTGTTCACTCGATTTAGGCTGCCCGATTGATGAGTTTAAGGCGTTCTGCGACGCCCATCCCGACCGGACCGTGGTGGTCTACGCGAATACCTCGGCGGCGGTAAAAGCGCGAGCGGACTGGGTCGTCACCTCCAGCATCGCTGTTGAGCTGATTGAACACCTCGATAGCCTGGGCGAGAAAATTATCTGGGCGCCTGACAAACACCTTGGACGTTACGTGCAGAAGCAGACTGGCGCAGACGTGCTGTGCTGGCAGGGCGCCTGCATTGTCCACGATGAATTTAAGACCCAGGCGCTGGCGCGCATGAAAGCGCTCTATCCGCAGGCTGCTGTGCTGGTACACCCGGAGTCGCCGCAGGCGATTGTCGATATGGCGGACGCCGTGGGCTCCACAAGCCAGCTTATCGCCGCGGCGAAAGCGCTGCCGCATCCGCAGCTTATTGTGGCGACCGATCGCGGGATTTTCTACAAAATGCAGCAGGCTGTACCGGAAAAAGAGCTGCTCGAAGCGCCAACCGCCGGAGAAGGCGCAACCTGTCGCAGCTGCGCGCATTGCCCGTGGATGGCGATGAATGGGCTGCAGGCCATCGCTCAGGCGCTGGAGTCGGGCGGTAGCGCCCATGAGATTCACGTCGACGCTGCGCTGCGTGAGGGCGCGCTGCTGCCGCTCAACCGGATGCTGGCGTTTGCGGCGACACTGCGTGGCTAAATAGCGTCAGGTCTGCACAGCGCGCGGGAGCGGGGCTCTCACGCGCTGTGCATTAATGGTGGTGGTGATGAGCGTGTCTGGCGGCTGTTTCGTTGAGATGGCACTCCGGCATTTTACAGGGCTGGTACTCCATCTGGATGGTGGCGTGCGCAATCTGGTAGTGATGTTCCAGGAAATGCTGAATGCGCGCCAGCAGCCCGTCATGGTCGTGCGGCGGGATCACCTGCACATGCAGGGTCATAATCGGCTTCTCGCCAACCAGCCAGACGTGAACGTGGTGCACATCGCGAACCTCGGGGATCTCGCGGCGGAGCCCACGTTTGAGTGCCGGGATATCCAGCGAACCCGGCGCGCCTTCCAGCAGTTCGTTCAGGCTCTCTTTCAGTAAACGCCAGGCGCTGCGCAGCACCAGACAGGAAACGAGGATCGACAGAATCGGGTCGATGGGCGTCCAGTTCGTCAGCAGTATCACCAGTGCCGCAAGAATCGCACCCACTGAACCGAGCAGATCACCTAACACATGCAGCGCGGCGGCGCGGACATTGAGGTTTTTCTCTTCGCTGCCGCGGCGCAGGATCCAGAACGCAACAATGTTGGCCAGCAGGCCTGCAACGGCAATCACCATCATGGTCATGCCCGCCACGGGCTGAGGATGGCGAAAACGCTGGAAGGCCTCCCAGACGATCAGCATGGTAATGACCACCAGCGCGATGGCGTTAACAAAGGCGGCGAGGGTCGTTAAGCGCAGCCAGCCGAAGGTGTGTCGGGCATTCGGCGGACGGCGCGAAAACTGCACCGCCAGCAGCGCGAACAGCAGCGCCGCCGCATCCGTCAGCATATGTCCCGCGTCGGCCAGCAGCGCCAGTGAACCGGACACCAGCCCCCCAATCACCTCGACGACCATAAACCCAGCGGTAATCACGAAAGCCAGTAATAAGCGTCGGGCGTTGCCGTCATTTGCCCGCTGGGGCTGAGGTGTGGAATGAGAGTGAGAATGCGCCATGAAATCGTCCTGCATCACTTTTTGAGGTAATTGCATTATATCATTACAGAACTTTTCGCCCGCCGCAGAAAAATGACGGCTGGAGTGTAAAAGCCAGTTTACACTTACCAATTGTCGAGATAGATTGAAGGGATTGCACTCAATCATATAAGTATGGCAAGACTGGAAATACCATGAATTATCAGAATGACGATTTACGTATTAAAGAGATCAACGAGTTATTACCACCCGTAGCGCTCCTTGAAAAATTCCCTGCTACCGAGAATGCCGCGAACACGGTTTCCCATGCCCGCAAAGCGATCCACAAGATCCTCAACGGGCAGGACGATCGTCTGCTGGTCGTGATTGGCCCATGTTCCATTCACGACCCGGTTGCGGCGAAAGAGTATGCCAAACGCCTGCTGACGCTGCGTGAAGCGCTGAAGGGGGAGCTGGAAATCGTCATGCGCGTCTATTTTGAAAAACCGCGCACCACCGTCGGCTGGAAAGGGCTGATTAACGATCCGCATATGGACAATAGCTTCCACATCAACGACGGTCTGCGCATCGCGCGTAAGCTGCTGCTGGAAATAAACGACAGCGGACTGCCTGCGGCGGGTGAATTCCTGGATATGATCACCCCGCAGTATATGGCGGATCTGATGAGCTGGGGCGCTATCGGCGCGCGCACCACAGAATCTCAGGTGCACCGCGAACTGGCTTCCGGTCTTTCCTGCCCGGTCGGTTTTAAAAACGGGACTGACGGCACGATTAAAGTGGCTATCGACGCCATTAACGCCGCTGGTGCGCCGCACTGCTTCCTGTCTGTCACCAAGTGGGGTCACTCCGCGATTGTGAACACCAGCGGCAACGGCGACTGCCATATTATCCTGCGCGGCGGCCAGGAGCCGAACTACAGCGCGTATCACGTGGCAGCGGTAAAAGAGGGGCTGGAAAAAGCCGGTTTGCCGTCGAAGGTGATGATCGACTTCAGCCATGCCAACTCCAGCAAGCAGTTCAAAAAGCAGATGGATGTGGCGAAAGACGTTTGCGGGCAGATTGTCGGTGGCGAGAAAGCCATTATCGGCGTGATGATCGAAAGCCATCTGGTGGAAGGTAACCAGAGCCTGGAAAGCGGTGAACCGCTGACCTATGGCAAGAGCATTACCGATGCCTGCATCGGCTGGGAAGATACTGATGCGGTGCTGCATCAGCTGGCCAATGCGGTGAAAGCGCGTCGCGGCTAATTATCTGTTGCGCCAATAAAAAAGCGTGGATGATTTAATCCACGCTTTTTTATACCAGGTGAAAATTACTTCGCTTTACCCTGATTCGCGACGGCGGCTGCTTTTGCGGCGATTTCGTCGGCGTTGCCCAGGTAGTAGCGCTGAATCGGTTTGAAGTTCTCGTCGAATTCATAAACCAGCGGTACGCCGGTTGGGATGTTCAGTTCGAGGATCTCGTCTTCACCCATCTTGTCCAGGTATTTCACCAGCGCGCGCAGGGAGTTGCCGTGCGCGGCGATGATCACGCGCTCGCCGCTTTTCAGACGCGGCAGAATGGTTTCATTCCAGTACGGCACAACGCGATCGATGGTCAGCGCCAGGCTTTCGGTGGTCGGCAACTCAGCGTCGGTCAGTTTCGCATAACGCGGGTCGTGGCCCGGGTAGCGCTCGTCGTCTTTCGTCAGCTCCGGCGGAGTTATCGCGAAGCCGCGGCGCCACTGTTTAACCTGCTCATCGCCATATTTCTCTGCAGTTTCCGCTTTGTTCAGACCCTGCAGCGCACCGTAGTGGCGCTCGTTGAGTTTCCAGGATTTTTCCACTGGCAGCCAGGCCTGGTCCAGTTCGTCCAGTACGTTCCACAGGGTGTGGATGGCACGTTTCAGCACAGAGGTATAAGCAAAATCGAAGCTGAAGCCTTCTTCCTTCAGCAGCTTACCCGCCGCTTTCGCTTCGCTAACGCCTTTCTCAGACAGATCAACGTCATACCAACCGGTGAAACGGTTTTCGTTGTTCCACTGGCTTTCGCCGTGGCGCACCAGAACCAGCTTAGTTACAGCCATGTTTTACTCCTCACAAGCTTTATTGAATGATTACAATTCTCATTATATTGCCGTGACCGGGCCAGCGGCAACGCTTAACCATAACCATAGCGAAAATAGAGACGCAGTGTAAGGTGCTTGTGAATCGGCAGTTATTTTTTTGTCGGCATCTGACGCTAATTTCAGCAAGGTGGACAAAAAAGGCCCTCCATCAGGGAGGGCTGGGGATCACAGGGCGACAAACTGGTATTCGGTGAGGCTGACGTACTCAACGCCTGGCTGCAAAATGCAGTCCGGCTGCGGCCATTCAGGGTGGTTCGGGCTGTCCGGGAGAAACTCGCTTTCCAGCGCCAGCCCCTGCCAGTCGGCATAAGCACTGCCGTTACGGGAAGGTGTGCCGCCCAGATAGTTACCAGAGTAGAACTGCAGCGCGGGGGCGGAGGTCATCACCTTCAGCTGCAATTTACCGTCGGCCGAGCAGACGAGCGCGGCGGGTTGCTGCACATCGCCTTTGGCACTGAGCAGAAACGCGTGATCGTAACCTTTGGTTTTGCGCTGGTCGTCATCGCTGAGGAAATCCTGGGCGATAACTTTGGCCGTGCGGAAATCAAAGCTGGTGCCTGCGACGTCCTTCAGGCCTGCGCGTGGTATCCCGGTTTCATCGACCGGCAGATACTGCTGCGCAAAAATCTGCAGACGGTGATGACGCACGTCGGTTTGTTCGCCGTCCAGGTTGAAATAGACGTGGTTGGTCAGGTTCACCGGACAGGGCTTATCGACGGTCGCGCGATATTCGATGCGGATGCGGTTATCGTCGGTCAGTTGATAGCGAGCCGTGGCGTGCAGATTGCCCGGAAATCCCTGGTCGCCGTCGGGGGACGCCAGCGCGAACAGCACGTTGGCGTTGCTGTGGCTGACGATTTGCCAGCGGCGCTTGTCAAACCCTTCCGGCCCGCCGTGCAGCTGGTTTACGCCCTGGCTTGGCGACAGCATGACGACATCGCCCGCCAGCGTATAGCGACTGTCGGCGATACGGTTGGCATAGCGACCAACCGACGCGCCGAGAAATGCCGCCTGCTGTGGATACTGTTCAGGCGTGGCGCAGCCGAGCAGCGCTTCGCGAAGGCTGCCGTCGTTGAGCGGCACCTGCGCTGACAACAGGGTCGCGCCCCAGTCCATCAGCGTGATGACCATACCGGCGCTGTTACGCAGGGTGATCAGCCGCCAGGGCTGGCCGTCAGGGGCCAGCGTGGAGTTATCATTCAGCACTGGCCCGCTCCTTGTGACGGCTTGCACACGTAGAAGGTCTCTTTGATGCCGGTTTTGGCTTCATACTGGGAGGCCACGGCCTCTTTGACGGTGGGAACCAGCGCTTCCGGCACCAGCGCCACGATGCAGCCGCCGAAACCGCCGCCAGTCATCCGCACGCCGCCTTTGTCGCCGATGGCCGCTTTGACAATCTCCACCAGGGTGTCTATCTGCGGTACCGTGATTTCAAAATCATCGCGCATCGAGGCGTGGGATTCCGCCATCAGCTCGCCCATCCGCCGCAGGTCGCCTTTTTCCAGCGCCGAGGCGGCTTCAACCGTACGGGCATTTTCGGTCAGGACGTGACGAACGCGTTTCGCCACCACTGGGTCAAGCTCATGGGCTACGTTGTTAAATTCGTTCAGGGTCACGTCGCGCAATGCAGGCTGCTGGAAGAAGCGGGCGCCGGTCTCGCACTGCTGGCGGCGGGTGTTGTATTCGCTACCGACCAGAGTGCGTTTGAAGTTGCTGTTGATGATGATAACCGCCGCGCCCTTCGGCATGGAGACGGCTTTGGTGCCCAGCGTCCGGCAGTCGATCAGCAGCGCGTGGTCTTTTTTGCCGAGCGCGGAAATCAACTGGTCCATAATGCCGCAGTTGCAGCCGACGAACTGGTTTTCCGCCTCCTGGCCGTTGAGCGCGATCTGCGCGCCGTCAAGCGGCAGGTGATACAGCTGCTGGAAAACGGTGCCGACCGCCACTTCCAGTGAGGCTGACGAGCTTAACCCCGCGCCCTGCGGCACATCGCCGCTGATGACCATATCCACGCCGTTGAAGTTGCGGTTGCGCTTTTGCAGGTGTTTGACCACCCCGCGCACGTAGTTTGACCACTGCTGGCTGTCATGGGTAACGATAGGAGCATCCAGCGAAAACTCGTCCGTCTGGTTGTCGTAGTCGGCGGCGATAACCCGAACGGTACGATCCTGACGCGGGGCGCAACTTATTACCGTCTGGTAGTCGATGGCGCAGGGCAGGACAAAACCGTCGTTGTAGTCGGTATGTTCGCCGATCAGGTTGACGCGGCCAGGCGCCTGAATTACGTGGTTGGCAGGGTAGCCGAATTTTTCAGCAAACAGAGATTGTGTTTTTTCTTTCAGACTCATTATTAAACTCCAGATTCGCGAAAATGAACGTCGCTGACCGCGCGCAGGCGCTCAGCGGCTTGTTCTGCCGTCAGGTCACGCTGGGTTTCCGCCAGCATTTCATAACCCACCATGAATTTACGCACGGTCGCGGAGCGCAGCAGCGGCGGGTAGAAATGCGCGTGGAGCTGCCAGTGCGAGTTATCTTCATCGTTAAACGGCGCGCCGTGCCAGCCCATCGAGTAGGGGAACGAGCACTGGAACAGGTTGTCGTAACGGCTGGTCAGCTTTTTCAGCGCCAGCGCGAGATCGTTGCGCTGGGCGTCGGTAAGAGAGGTCATACGCAGCACGTGCGCCTTTGGCAGCAGCAGCGTTTCAAACGGCCAGGCGGCCCAGTAGGGCACGACCGCCAGCCAGTGCTCTGTCTCCACCACGGTGCGGCTGCCGTCAGCCAGCTCGCGCTGGACATAGTCCACTAGCATGGGCGCGCGCTGTTTAGCGAAGTACGCTTTTTGCAGGCGATCTTCACGTTCGACTTCATTAGGCAGGAAGCTGTTCGCCCACACCTGTCCGTGCGGATGCGGGTTCGAGCACCCCATCGCCGCCCCTTTGTTTTCAAAAACCTGCACCCACGGATAGCGTTCGCCGAGCTCTGCCGTCTGCTGTTGCCAGGTGGCAATGACCCCGGTGAGCGCGTCGAGCGTCAGTTCCGGCAGCGTTTTGCTGTGATCGGGCGAGAAGCAGATAACCCGACTGGTGCCGCGCGCGCTCTGGCAGCGCATCAGCGGGTCATCGCTTTCCGGCGCCGCAGGCGTATCGGTCATCAACGCGGCGAAATCGTTGGTGAAAACGTAAGTCCCTGTATACGACGGATTTTTATCGCCGGTGACGCGGGTGTTGCCCGGACAGAGAAAACAGTCCGGGTCATGGGCGGGCAGCATCTGCTTCGCTGGCGTTTCCTGCGCCCCCTGCCAGGGGCGCTTTGCACGGTGCGGAGAGACCAGAATCCACTGGTCCGTCAGCGGGTTATAGCGACGATGCGGATGGTCGACGGGGTTAAATTGCGTCATTACTGTTCCTTAGTCCGGATACCCCTGCGGGTGGCGCGACTGCCAGTGCCAGGTGTCCTGCGCCATCTCATCAAGGTTACGTGTCACGCGCCAGTTCAGTTCACGGTCAGCTTTGCTCGCATCGGCCCAGTAGGCCGGGAGGTCGCCGTCGCGGCGAGGCGCAAAATGGTAATTGATCGGCTTGCCGGAAGCCTTGCTGAAGGCGTTAACCACGTCCAGCACGCTGCTGCCTGTGCCAGCGCCGAGGTTGTAGATGTGTACGCCCGGCTTGTCGGCCAGTTTTTCCATGGCGGCGACGTGACCATCGGCAAGGTCCATAACGTGGATGTAATCACGCACGCCAGTGCCGTCTTCGGTCGGATAGTCGTTGCCAAAAATCGCCAGCGAGTCGCGGCGGCCGACCGCCACCTGCGCGATGTACGGCATCAGGTTGTTGGGAATGCCCTGCGGGTCTTCGCCCATGTCGCCTGACGGATGCGCGCCGACCGGGTTGAAGTAGCGCAGCAGCGAGATGCTCCAGTCCGGCTGCGCTTTTTGCAGGTCGGTGAGGATCTGTTCCACCATCAGTTTGCTTTTGCCGTAGGGGCTTTGCGGCGTGCCGGTCGGGAAGCTTTCGACATACGGGATCTTCGGCTGGTCGCCATAGACCGTTGCGGAGGAGCTGAAAATGAAGTTTTTCACGTTGGCGGCGCGCATGGCGGCGATGAGGCGCAGCGTGCCGTTGACGTTGTTGTCGTAATACTCGAGCGGTTTAGCGACGGATTCGCCGACGGCCTTCAGCCCGGCGAAGTGGATCACAGCGTCAATCGCGTGATCGTGGAGAATTTCGGCCATCAGCGCTTCGTTGCGGATATCGCCTTCAACGAAGGAGGGATGTTTGCCGCCCAGGCGTTCAATCACCGGTAATACGCTGCGCTTACTGTTACACAGATTATCCAGGATGATGACGTCATGACCCTGTTGCAGCAATTGCACGCAGGTATGACTACCTATGTAACCGCTACCACCTGTAACCAGTACTCTCATTTTTCGCTCCATTAGGCTTATGGTATGTGATAACCATAGCATAACAGAGATACAAAAAGTGTGACATATGCTGTGTTAGTGGAATCGTTTACACTTGAGCGATTTAGAATGCCGCCACATAGATTTTTGATTATAAATCAAAATGAAAACGAATAAATCCTGCCTTAATCTGAAAACGCGGGAGCAGCCCCCCCGCGAGACAATTAGCATGGGCCGATGGCGTACGCGTAGCCGTCGCCTTCGGGGATAAAGGCCAGACGATGGGTGATGCACGCGGGCGCGTCTTCCGCATGATGGGACACAAACAACAGCTGGGTGTTCCCTTCGCTTATCAGCACATCGACAAAGCGGCGTACCAGCTGGCGGTTTAGCGGATCAAGCCCCTGAAGTGGTTCGTCAAGGATAAGCAGCGTCGGGTGTTTCACCAGCGCGCGGACAATGAGCGCCAGCCGCTGCTGGCCCCATGACAGGCTGTGGAACGGGGCGTCGGCGGTATGGTTGTCCATACCAAGGATATCCAGCCAGCCCTGCGCCAGCTTGTGCTGCTTGTCGGACACCGCCTGATAGATACCGATGGAGTCAAAAAAACCGGAGAGGATCACGTTGCGCACGTTAGTGCTGACACGGTAGTCCAGATGCAGGCTGCTGCTGACGTAGCCGATGTGCTTTTTGATATCCCAGATGGTTTCTCCACTGCCGCGGCGGCGCCCGAAGAGGGTCAAGTCGTTGCTGTAGCTCTGGGGATGATCGCCGGTTACCAGGCTCAGCAGTGTGGATTTTCCGGCGCCGTTCGGGCCGACGATTTGCCAGTGCTCGCCGGGATTCACCGTCCAGGAGAGGTGGTTGATGATGGGTCTGTCGTTGTAGGACACCACGCCGTCATGCAGCACAATTCGCGGCAGCGAGTCCGCCAGGGCCAGATGCGCGGGAGGGGCGTCTGGCTCCGGAAGCGTGATGCCGGAGAGTTTCTCGCTGTGCGCCAGCTGTGCGATGAGCGCCTGTTCAAGCAGCATGTTTTTCTCACCGGTTTCCAGCAGCGTACAATCAGCCAGTACGCCCGCATGCAGCACAAAGTCCGGAATTTCATCAAAACGGTTCAGTACCAGCGCCAGGGTATAGCCGTCATGGTGCAGTGTCGCCAGCAGTTCAGCCAGCACCTGACGCGACGCGATGTCCAGACCGTCAAACGGTTCATCGAGGATAAGCAGGTCCGGTTCGTTCATTAATGCCTGACAGAGCAGCGTTTTGCGGGTTTCGCCGGTCGAGAGGTACTTAAAGCGGCGGTCGAGGAGTTTGCTGATGCCGAAACGATCGGCAAGCGCTGCGCAGCGCGCCGGGTTTTTGACCTCGTCCTGAATAATTTCCGCTGTCGTCCGCCCGGTATCCTCTTCGCCGGGGCTCAGGAGATCGGTATTGTTGCGCTGCCACTCCTCGCTGACGAGTTTTTGCAGCTGTTCGAAGGAGAGGCGGGTGATGCGGGAAAAATCGCCGCGACGTACGCCCGCCAACAGGTGAAGCTCGCCGGCCAACGCCCGCGCCAGCGCCGATTTACCGCTGCCGTTGCTGCCGACAAAAGCCCAGCCTTCGCCAGCGCGCAGGGTTAAATCCTCGATAGAGAGCGTTTTTGTATCGCTAAGACGAAACGTGCCTTGCGAAATTTGCAATGATGACATTGTGTATCCCGTTTTATGCAGCGATTTAAAACAGGGATACGTGTTCTGCTGGTGAAAGTCAAGGTCCTCAGCAGAGGGTGGCGAGGATCACTCTGTCGGCGTTGAACCAGGCAATGGCCTGCTGTCCTTCGCTCAGGCTGCGGGCCTGCTCTGCCGGAACGGTAGCGCACAGCGGCTGGCCGTCAGGCAGGGTCATTAACACTTCGCACTGGACGTCGCCGCGTTCAATATGGCTTATCGTTCCGCTGAGCTGGTTATCCGCGCCCGTGGCGACAGCCGGGTCGTGAGTCATTCCCACCCACGGCGCTTTCAGCAGCACCAGCACCTC
>NZ_JAFAGS010000098.1 GCF_019237635.1 Pluralibacter sp. | reverse complement strand
ACAAAATAGAATGCGCAACTCGCATATTTATATAGTGGTATATAAAAATCATATATATGGATGTTACGATGAATAAGCTGCAACTTAAACCCAGGGATTTAAAGATTATTTCACTGATTGCCGCCACCAGAAGCATCAGCCAGACCGCGGTGATCCTCGGAATGGCGCAGGCCAATGTCAGTAAATATCTTTCTGATTTCGAGTCAAAAATCGGTCTTAAGGTGTTTGAGCGCACCACCCGCAGCCTGGCCCTGACGCCGTTTGGCGAATCTCTGCTGCCCTACGTGGACGCGACCCTGAATGACGCCAGGAAATTAGTTAATTTCATTGCTGATTATAAGCAGGAAAAAAGTGGCCAGGTATCAATTCATGCTCCGATAGGGATTATCTCCTATCTGTCGCGTAGCGTGATTCATCAGCTAACGGATATTGGCGATATCAGCATAAAGCTGAAAACCTGTAATCTTGATCGCGAGACCTTTTATGAAGGCGTTGATTTCCCGGATGATTGCGATGTGCTAATTACCTACGCCAAACCGAAAGATGAATCACTCATTGCCAGCAGAATTACACAATATTCCGTCACCGCGTTCGCCAGCCCGGAATATCTCCGCCAACATCCTATTCATTCCCCGAGAGAGCTGGAAAATCACTCCTGTATTCTGATTGATTCCATGATGATTGATGAGTCAAATATCTGGAAGTTTAATACCCCAGGCAGCAATGATGTCACAGACTATAAAGTTTCGGGAAAATACATTTGCGACAACACGCAAACGGCGCTGGAACTGGCGCGTAACGGTCTGGGCATTGTCTTTGCCCCGGAGGAAAGCCTGCAGAAAGATATCGCGGAAAATAAGCTGGCGCTTTGCTTCCCGCATCAGGCCGAATGGTGGCTGGATCTGGTGGCTATCTACCGCAAACGCGAATATCAGCCGTGGCGCGTCCAGTACATCCTTGATGAAGTGCTGAAAATCATTCGCGAACAGATAGAGCAGGCCGCCCACAGACCGCCTGCCCCGGACTGTTAAACAGAATGGCCGCGACGACCGTCAAATAGCCGCGCCCTTAACGCTTACATCGCTGCGCGATAAATCGCCATAATCTCATCATGCGTCGCCTGTACAGGATTAGTGAATCCGCAGGCGTCTTTTAGCGCATTCGTCGCCAGAACCGGAATGTCTGCGTCTTTCACATTCAGTTCGCGCAACCCTGCCGGGATATTCACCGCCCGCGCCAGCGTGCGAATTTCCTCGATGCACACCCGCGCGCCCTGCTCGTCGCTCATCGCGCTGACATCAACACCCATCGCCTTCGCGCAATCACGCAAACGGGTAGCCGCCACCTGACTATTAAATTGCTGAACATGCGGTAGCAATACGGCGTTGCACACGCCATGCGGCAGATCATAGAAACCACCAAGCTGATGCGCCATCGCATGAACATAACCCAGTGACGCATTATTGAAAGCCATACCCGCCAGAAACTGGGCATAGGCCATCGCTTCGCGTGCGACGGTATTGCCGCCATCCTCCACCGCAATGCGAAGATTTTCAGAGATCATCGTAACCGCTTTCAGCGCACAGGCATCTGTAATCGGCGTCGCGGCGACAGACACATAAGCCTCAATAGCGTGCGTCAGCGCATCCATCCCTGTCGCTGCAGTCAGCGCTTTCGGCATACCCACCATCAAGGAAGAATCATTCACCGACAGCACCGGCGTAACATGCTTATCAACAATGGCCATTTTAATATGACGGGCTTCGTCAGTAATGATACAAAAGCGCGTCATTTCGGAAGCCGTACCCGCCGTGGTATTAATGGCGATCATGGGTAATTGCGGTTTGGCAGAGCGGTCAACACCTTCGTAATCGCGAATATCCCCGCCATTCGCCGCCACCAGGGCAATTCCTTTTGCGCAATCATGTGGCGAACCACCGCCAAGCGAGATAACACAATCACAGTGGTTTTCTTTTAACATTTTAAGCCCGGATGCCACATTGGCTGTCGTCGGGTTCGCATGCACACCATCATATATCACGCTGAAAATATTGCACTCCTGTAACGCTTGTTGGATATTATTTGCCATACCCAACTTACTCAGCATCGCATCCGTAACAATCAAAGCACGGCGCCAGCCGTAGCCACGAATTGCATCCATTGCATTAACCAATGAATCAGCGCCAATAATATTCACGGAGGGAATATAAAAAAGAGATGCAGCCATTATAGCTCCTTAACTTTAATAAAAAGTGCACGGAGCATACTGAAATCCGGGTATTGAAAAGATGATCAAAGCAGGGTTTTTTATCAGTGCTATACAAATTATTATCTGTACAGCACTGAATTAATCGTCATAACGCTATCGATCTATTTATTTAATAAATCAATATCAGAATTTTCATTTGAAAATAATAATGCATCGCGCAGCAGATGATCGTTTCCCCGACGACGGGTAAAACCGATACGGTCGAAGTATTCGAGGATCTGAATCGCCAGTTTTCGCCCGACGTTAAGCCTGTCGCGAAAATCAGCGGCACAGGTCGAACCACGCTCTTGATCCAGTTCGCGGATCAACTGCGCAAAGGTCACAATGCGATCGTTACGGTAATAACGATCCTTCACGATCGCCGTAATCAGCCCCTGCTGCGCGGCCTGCCGTAAGGTTGCACGCATCAGCGCCTCATCGGTCGCGGTCTCTTTCGCGAGATCGCGCACCCACCAGGGCTCATCGGCAAACAGCGCCTGCGCTTTCTCCCAGACTGCCGACTGCTCATCGGTAAACCCGGCTTTATGATCGGGCAGATGCAGCCAGCCGTGGTGGCTGCCGATAACGCCGCTTTCGCGCAGTTGCTCAATCAGCGTCAGCACCAGCGCTTCATCCTCCATCGGCAAAGCGATGCGGCGTAAACGCTCGCGTCCAGGACCGGGCTCATCGCGATGCTGATCGTGATACACCGCCAGCGCGTCCAGCAACTTACGCTGCCAGCGAACCGCCAGCCCGGCGCTGAGCAGGCATCCCCCGGCGCGAATCACCGTGGGTTGGATCAGGCGTTCAAGCCCGGCATCGGTCAGCTGGCGCGCCCAGGCGAAATCCGCCTGACGCATCGCGTCACGCTGCAGGTGCACATTCAACGCCGCGGCGTCAGAACCGGCTGCCGCCAGCGCCGTCAGCCATTGCAGGTATTCCGGTTTGCGCTTGCCGCGACGCGGCGGATTCAGGGTAACCACCCGGGCGCCAGCCAGAGTGGTGCGCGCGGAAATATCGCGCAATACCAGACGATCGTTATCCGTCAGCCACAGCGGTGAATCCAGCACCAGCTCCGCCAACGAACCTTCCAGCAGCGACACCCGACCGGTGATATGGCTGGCGGCATGGTGGATATGCAGCGGCTGCCACTGGCTCAGGACGGCGGCGCTGTTAAGCTCAACGATGACCCGCTCGCTGGGTGCGGGCGGCCGTTGCGCCAGCAGCCAGTCGCCGCGGCGCAACGCCTCTTTTTCAGCATCGCCGGTAATATTTAACGCAATGCGCTGCCCGCCGTGCGCCTGCTCAACGGGTTGATTCTGCGCGTGCAGGCCGCGCACGCGCATCGGTTTATCGACGCCGGTCAGCCACAGGGTATCACCTACACTCACCTCGCCCGACAGCGCGGTACCGGTGACCACCAGCCCCGCGCCTTTCACGATAAACGCGCGATCAATCGCCAGGCGAAACCGTTGGTGCTGCAGCGGTTCGCGCTCCGGCAACTGCTGCAAATGCGCACGAAGCGCATCGATCCCTTGCGCCTGCGTTGCTGCGGTGACAAACACTGTCGCAGCGCCAAACCCCAGCTCCTGTAGCACGGCTTCGACCTGCTGACGCACAGCCGCCACCCGGGCAGGATCAACGCGGTCAGCCTTGGTGAGCGCGACGGTCAGGGTCGGCCTGCCGGTCAGCTGCAATATCGCCAGATGCTCGCGGGTTTGCGCCATCACGCCATCATCGCAAGCGACCACCAGCAAGGCGTGGTCGATCCCCCCCATCCCGGCGAGCATATTGGAGAGAAATTTTTCATGCCCGGGAACGTCGATAAACCCCAGCGAGCGGCCATCCGGCTGCGGCCAGTAGGCATAACCGAGATCGATAGTCATACCGCGGGATTTCTCCTCCGGCAGGCGATCGGCGTTAACGCCGGTTATCGCCTGAAGCAGCGTTGTTTTACCGTGATCCACATGTCCGGCGGTGGCAATAATCATTTCAGCATGTTCTCCAGAAAACCGGATTCATCCTCAAGGCAGCGCAGGTCCAGCCATAAACGACCGTCATAAATACGACCGATGACCGGCATCGCTAAGCTGCGCCAGTGTTCCGCCAGCGCATCCAGCTGGCTGCCTCGCCCGTCATTGGGCGTCAGCGTCAGCGCCAGCGACGGCAGCCTGTCGACGGGCAACGAGCCGCTGCCAATCTGCGACAGGCAGGCTTCCAGCCGAACGCTGAAGGCCGTATAACGCCCGGCGATCGCCTGCCGGAGACGCTCCCCCTGCGCCTGCATCGCCTCCGGCGTGCGGGTCAGCAGCCGCAGCGTCGGCAGACGTTCGGCGAGCTTCTCCGGGTGCAGGTAAAGCCGCAGCGTGGCGTCCAGCGCCGCGAGAGTCATTTTGTCCGCCCGCAGCGCCCGTTTGAGCGGATGCTGCTGCAGTTTCGCGATAAGCTTGCGTTTACCGACGATAATACCCGCCTGCGGGCCGCCCAGCAGCTTATCGCCGGAAAAGCTCACCAGGCTCACGCCCGCGGCGATAAGCGCCTGCGGCATCGGTTCTTTCGGCAAGCCGTACTGGCTTAAATCCACCAGCGAGCCGCTGCCCAAATCAGTCACCACCGGGGTGCCTGACGCGTTGCCGATG
>NZ_JAFAGS010000039.1 GCF_019237635.1 Pluralibacter sp. | reverse complement strand
CTGGCAGAGCTGTTTTGCGACGCAGACCATATCGACATGCTCCGGCAGCTCAACCCACAGCAAAAAGCCGCCCTGCGGGCGCGTCACGCAGATCCCGCAGGGGAAATACTCCCGCACCCAGCAGGTCCAGGTTTCCATGTTGTTCTGGTAAATCTGTCGCATCCGGCGCAGGTGGCGGTGGTAGTGCCCTTCGCGGATAAACGCCGCGACCGCCAGCTGCGTGGTCGGTACGTTGGTGCCGCTGGCGGCATACTTCATGTGCAGTACCCGGTCGTAATAGCGCCCGGGCGCAATCCAGCCGACCCGTAGCCCCGGCGCGACGGTTTTGGTAAACGAGCTGCACAGCAGCACGCGGCCGTCGATATCCCAGGATTTAATGGTGCGCGGGCGCGGGTAGTCGTTCGCCAGCTCGCCATAGATATCATCTTCGAAGATGGCGATGTCGTAGCGCTGGGCGAGGGCCAGTACCGCGCGCTTGCGGGCGTCCGGCATGATAAAGCCGAGCGGGTTGTTGCAGTTCGGCACCAGGATTACACCCTTGATCGGCCACTGCTCCAGCGCCATCTCCAGCGCCTCAATGCTGATACCGGTCTGCGGGTCGGTCGGGATCTCAATGGCTTTGATGTCAAAACCGCGCAGCAGCTGCATGGTGCCGTAAAACGACGGCGATTCGACGGCGATAATATCTCCGGGCTTGCACACCGACAGCAGAGCGATGGACAGCGCGGCGTGGCAGCCGCTGGTGATCACGATATCGTCGGCGGTCATGACGGCGCCGTTGTCGAGCATCAGGCGGGCTATCTGCTCGCGCAGTTCGCGCCTGCCGGGCAGTTCGTCATAATTGAAAATGTCACCGCCGTTGTGCTGCACAATGCGGCTCATCTCTTTCCACAGCGGTTTTAGCGTCGGCTGCGAGACGTCCGGCGAGCCGCCGCCCAGTGCGGTGATGCTTTTGTCGTTGCGCGCATCCAGCAGCGTCAGCACCTGATCCCACTGGGTGACCTCTACCGGACGCTGCGCCGGGCGCGACATCGCCGGTACCGGCGGCTGCGCTTTACGCGGGGCGATAAAGTAGCCGGAACGCGGCTGCGGGGTGATGAGCTGGAGGTTTTCCAGCATCTGATATGCCTGCTGAACGGTGCTGATGCTGACGCCATGCTCCTGGCTTAAGGCGCGCACCGAGGGCAGCTTTTCCCCGTGGCGGTACAGCCCCTGTTCGATACGCTGGGCAAGAATATTCGCCAGATGCTGATAGCGCGTCATGCTGTATCCTCTTTCTCACCATACAGATGGATAAACCAGTACAGATTGGTCAGATAAACACCGTTCAGATAACGTTTTAGCCGATCTGTATGTTAAAGAAAAGTAGATTCTGAGTCTGTATTGAGCACCCCGGATTCCGGGATGATAAAGCCTCTGGCAAGCTGTGGAGGTGGATGATGGAATTCGATGAAAACCGTGCGAAAAAACCGTTTATCGGCTTTGTGTTTTTCTGGCAGGCGTTCAAAACGTGGCGTCGGCAGGCGGCGAGCCGCCGCGTGCTGGACAATCTTAGCGACGAGCAGCTCAAAGACGTCGGCATCAAGCGCAGCGACTACTGCTGATCTTAGCGGTTATTTCTGCCGGATGACGTTACGCTTATCCGGTCTGTAGGCCCGGTAAGCGTAGCGCTACCGGGCAATTTCAACGGCTTACACGACCGCTTCCATTTCCATCATCACCGGGTGGAAGCGGCGCTTGAAGTAGATCAGGCCGTTTCCTTCCTCGCTTAAGATGATGTTTTTAATTTCCACCAGGTACACCAGATGGGTGCCGATACTTTGCACCTGGCTGATTTCGCCTTCGAGGTTTGCCAGTGCGCCTTTGAGCATCGGCTGTGCCAGCGAGCCCTGCTGCCAGCAGGAGAGGCTGAAACGCTCTTCCATCGCCATCCCGGTCATCCCGGCAAAGTGACGCGCCATCAGCTCCTGCTCGTTGTTCAGAACGTTGATGCACAGCTTGCCGTTGCCCTGAAACACCGGGTTCATGGCGCTGTTGGCGTTGATGCAGACCATCACTGACGGCGGGGTGTCGGTGACTGAGCAGACCGCCGTGGCGGTAATGCCGCAGCGTCCGGCGTCACCGGCGGTGGTGACAATGTTCACCGCCGCGGACAAGCTGGACATCGCATCGCGAAAGCGCAGACGTTGTTCATCTAATTGCATGTAAACCTCCTGCCGCTGGTTACTTCAGCAGCTTATCCAACAGATTGATATCCGCATTGTTGTGCAGGTGCGGCACCGTCCAGCCGTGCTGGTCGTACTCAGACAGGCAGCGGTCGACCATCGTCATCATTTTGTCCATGTTGCCGGAGCTCTGCGCCTGGCGCAGGCACTGCAGGCGAATTTCGTCCTGGCTGCCGGAGTAGTTGATTTCGTACAGCTCGTGGCGGCCGCCGAACTCGCTGCCGATGGCATCCCACATCAGTTTCAGGATCTTGATGCGCTCGACGTGATCCATGCCGTTGGAGCCGCGGACGTATTTCGCCAGGTATTCGTTGATCTGCGGATTGTTCAGATCGCGGGCGCTGGACGGCAGGTAGATAAGCCCGCTGGTGACGTTGCGCTCAATAATATTTTTGATCTTCGCGTAGGCCATCGGCGCCATCACGCGGTAGGTCTGCAACGCGGCGTGATCCGGCAGCCACGCGCCGTTGACCCATGGGGTTGCTTCAGAGCACATGGAGTCGCTCAGCGCCCAGAACATGTTGCGCCAGGCCACCACTTCGCCGAGATCCGCCTGCACGCCGCGGAACTCCAGGGTGCCGGTACATTCCAGCGAGCGCTTCAGCAGCGCGGTGATGAAGTCGAGTTTCACCGCCAGGCGTACGCAGGCCTGTAGCGGGTACATGCGGGCGAATCCGCCTTCCATGGTCCAGCGACGGCAGCGGTCGAAATCGCGGTAGATCAGCACGTTTTCCCACGGGATCAGCACGTTATCCATGACCAGGATCGCATCGTTTTCATCGAAACGGCTGGAGAGCGGGTAGTCGTACGGCGATCCGGTCGCCCCGGCCACCATCTCGTAGGAGGCGCGGGAGATAAGCTTCACGCCCTCGGCGTCCATCGGCGCGACGAACATCAGCGCGAAGTCCGGGTTTTCCCCCATCACCTGGGCGGAGCCGAAGCCAATCATGTTGTAGTGGGTCAGCGCCGAGTTGGTGGCGACCACTTTTGCGCCGCTGACGACGATCCCGGCATCCGTCTCTTTTTCCAGCTTGATATAGACGTCTTTCACTTCGTCCGCTGGCTTATGGCGGTCGATAGGCGGGTTGACGATAGCATGGTTGAAGTACAGGCCGGCTTCCTGAATACGGGTGTACCAGTTGCGGGCGTTTTGCTCGAACTGGCCGTAGAAGGCCGGGTTGGCGCCCAGCGCGCAGCCGAAGGCGGCTTTGTAGTCCGGCGTACGGCCCATCCAGCCGTAGCTCAGGCGCGACCATTCGGCGATGGCGTCGCGCTGCTGGCGCAGGTCATCGGCGCTTTTTGCCACGCGGAAGAATTTGTGGGTGTAGCCGCCGTTGCCGGTATCGGTGTTCCAGCACAGCGTGTCCTGCAGTTCCGGTTTGTGCAGCGCGTCATACATCTGCGCCACTGAGGCCGCCGCATTGCGAAATGCCGGGTGGGTGGTGACGTCTTTGACGCGCTCGCCGTAGATATAAATCTCGCGGCTATCCTGCAGGCTTTTCAGGTACTCTTCGCCGGTTAACGGACGCTTTGCGTCAGCACGGAAATCTTCAGGTTTCATGTTCACCTCTTCACTCGTATTCGGAATGTTATTTGTTAAATTTATGTTTTGTTTTTGTTGTTTAATTGAAGCGTGAGAGGGGCGCTACGTGAAGGGACGATTGGGACAACGGCGGGTACTTTTCGGACGGGGTCAGGTTTTGTGATCTCTGCGGCTTTTTGGCGGGCGGCGCGGTGCCGCCCGGGAAATCACGATACCGGTACTTTTTGCGCGCGGTATGCGCTGGGCGAGCAGCCCACCAGGCGGTTAAAAAAACGGGCGAAATAGGCCGGGTCTTTAAACCCCAGTTGCCAGGCGATGTCGCTGACCGCGCTGTCGGAAAACAGCAGCAGCCGTTTGGCTTCGCGCATCTGCCGGTCGAAAATCAGCCGTTTCGGCGGGCGGTTGGCAAAACGGCGGCAGATGTCGGTCAACCGCGATTCCGTCAGGTGCAGCGCGTGGGCGTAGTCGGGAACGGTCCAGTGCTGGTGGTAGTGACTGTCGATAGTCTGGGTAAAACGCTGGAACAGTTTTAGTTCGCCGCGCATACCGCTGGCGGCGTGGTCATCGAGGGTGGTGTTGCGCAGCAGCAGGGTGAACACCGCCTGGGCCAGCAGCACCAGCGTGTGCTCGCGGCCCGGCAACTGTTCGGTAGACTCCCGTTCGATAAGCCGCCAGTAGTGGGCAAGCGCCGTCAGTTCGTCGGGTTTATCGGCCATGGAGAGGCAAATGCCCGGCAGGCCGAAGGTCTCCCGCGTGCCGGGGTAGAGCACCTCCAGCAGCGGCCAGATGAGGTTTTCACGTACCGTCAGCACGTGGCCGTCGCTGTCCGACTCGGTAATAAACGCGTGCGGCACCGACGGCGGCGTGAGCACGAACAGCGGCGCCTGCACCGAGTAGCGATGGTCGTCGAGCTGCAGCTCGATTTGCCCGGTATCGAGAAAGTGCATCTGAAAAAACTGGTCGTGACGGTGCGCCTGCATGTCGCGGCCAAAAAACGCCGCCATGCGCGCAAAGGACTGATAATGCACGTCTTCGGAACCCAGGCTTTCATCGTACTCTTTGCTGATGTCGATGTTGGCAATCGGACTCTGGCACATGGCGACTCCTTATGTTACGGCGTGGCGCGGGGGCGCGAGGCCTTCATCGGGATTATCCAGATAATCACTGCGCCGACCACCAGCAGCGCGGCGACAAACCACAGGCCGCTGTTAAAGCTGCCGGTCATGTCTTTCAGCCAGCCGATCATAAACGGGCTTAGCGCGGAACCTATGTTGCCGGTGGCGTTGATCGTCGCAATGCCGATCGCCCGCGCCCGCAGGCTGATGGACTGATCCGGCGTGGTCCAGAAAATCGCCATCGCGCTAAACGAACCGGTTGAGGCCATGATAATTCCCAACAGCTGGATCAGGCTGTGATCGGTGGCGGATGCCAGCAACCAGCCCGCCGCGGCGAACAGATAGGGCAGCGCGGTATGGTGCTTACGCTCCTGGTATTTATCGGAATGACGGCTCCAGTAGATCATCCCGAGTATGGTGCAGATCTGCGGGATTGCCGCCAGCAGGCCGATGGTGATGTTGCTGCTGCCCTCGTTGAAGCTTTTGAGGATCTGCGGCGTCCAGATGCTGATCGCGCTGAGCGTGTTGGTCAGGCAGAAGTAGGCCAGCGTATACATCAACACGATGGGCGTAAACACCTCGCGCCACAGGCTGCGCTGCTGCATGGCGTGGTGGCTGATGGCCCCTTCCGGTTGTACCAGCGACAGCCGGTCGTTATCCATCATCTCCTGCAGGCACTGTTTATCGTCTTGCGTCAGCCATCTGGCGTTGGCGGGTTTATCGTCGAGATAAAACCAGACCATCACGCCCAGCAACACGGAAGGGAACCCTTCCAACAGGAACAGCCACTGCCAGCCGCGCAGGTTCATGATGCCGTCGAGCGACAGAATATAGCCGGAGACTATTGAACCGAGCGCGGTGGTGACCGGCATGGCGATCATAAACAGCGCGTTGGCGCGGGCGCGGAAAAAGGCCGGGAACCAGTAGGTTAAATAGAGCAGAATGCCGGGCAGAAAACCGGCTTCGGTGATCCCCACCAGCATACGCAGCACGTACAGGCTGTGAGGGCCGGTCGCGAACATGGTGGCGGTGGAGGCGATGCCCCACAGCACCATGATAGTCGCAATCCAGCGCCGCGCGCCGACGATGCTGAGCATGATGTTGCTGGGAATGCCGAAAATCACGTAGGTCGCATAAAACAGCGTGGTGGCCAGGCCAAACATGGTGGCGTTCAGCCCCAGATCCTGGCCCATGGTCAGCCCGGCGAAGCCGATATTGATGCGATCGAGAAACGAAAAAATAAACAGCACGAACAAAAACACGATCAAACGGCGGAACAGCTTGTTGATAACCGACTGCTGCCGCGCCGTCAGCTGTTTATGCTGATTCGCGGGGTCGCGCCGGTCTGGCAGTGCAGATGATGTGTCGCTCATTGTCTTTTTCCTCTGATGGGAATTTTTGTAGGGTGAGACGGCTGTTGTTGCCCGGCGTTAGTACACGCCAGGCTCTGCGGGTTTGGCGTTGGCGCCTGCGCTAAAACGTTCGGCTAACGCCTCTGCGGCGCGCGCCAGCAGGGTTGTGTCCACACCGACGGCGACAAACAGCGCGCCGAGTTCGAGATAACGTTTGGCCAGCGTCTCGTTGGCCATCAAAATGCCCGGCGCTTTACCGGCGTTGCGGATCTGCGCGATGGCATCTTCAATAGCGGCCTGGACTTCAGGGTGCTGCGGATTACCGGCGAAGCCCATGTCTGCGCTAAGATCCGCCGGGCCGATAAACACGCCGTCGATGCCCTCGACCTCAAGGATCTGCGGCAGGTTTTTCAACGCCTCGCGAGTCTCGATTTGCACCAGCACGCACATGGCGTCGTTGGCCTCATGGAGATAGTTCGGAATGCGGTTCCAGCGCGACGCGCGAGCCAGCGCGCTGCCGACGCCGCGGATGCCCTGCGGCGGGTAGCGGGTCGCTTTCACCGCCAGTCGGGCCTCTTCGGCGTTTTGCACCATCGGCACCAGCAGCGTTTGCGCGCCGACGTCCAGCAGCTGTTTAATCTGCACCGGGTCGTTCCATGACGGTCGCACCACCGGCTGGCTGGCGTAGGGCGCGATGGCCTGCAGCTGGGTCAGCACGGTCTGGACGTTGTTTGGCGCATGTTCGCCGTCGATCAGCAGCCAGTCGAAGCCAGCGCCCGCCAGCAGCTCCGCGCTGTAGCTGCTGGCAAGCCCAAGCCACAGGCCAATCTGCGGTTTTCCGGCGCGCAGGGCGTCTTTAAACGCGTTGTGCATCGTGCTCTCCTTATACAAAACGGCAGCTGATGGCGCCCATGTTGCCGTAATCGACATGGAAGGTGTCGCCTTTACGCGCTGGCACCGGGCGGGTGAACGATCCGCCGAGGATTATCTGCCCCGGTTCCAACTGCACGTCGTACGGCGCCAGCTTGTTAGCCAGCCACGCCACGCCGTTGGCCGGGTGGTTGAGTACGCCAGCGGCCACGCCGGTCTCTTCAATCACGCCGTTGCGATAGAGCAGGGCGGAGATCCAGCGCAGATCCAGCTCGTCGGGCTTGATCGGACGACCGCCGAGGATCACCCCCGCGTTGGCGGCGTTATCGGAAATGGTGTCGAACACTTTGCGCGGGCGCTGGGTGTCCGGGTCGATGTTGTGGCAGCGGGCGTCGATAAGTTCCAGCGCCGGGATGACGTAATCCGTGGCGTTGTAGACGTCGAACAGCGTGCAGTTCGGGCCGCGCAGCGGTTTTGCCAGCACGAAAGCCAGCTCCACTTCAATGCGCGGAACGATAAAGCGATCGGTCGGTATATCGCTACCATCGTGGAAAAACATGTCGTCGAGCAGCGCGCCGTAGTCCGGCTCGCTAATCTGCGAGCTGGCCTGCATCGCTTTTGAGGTGAGGCCGATTTTATGCCCCTTCAGCACCCGGCCTTCAGCGATTTTCAGGCTTACCCATTCACGCTGAATGGCGTAGGCGTCGTCGAGGGTTATCGTCGGGTAGTCCAGCGAGATCTGGCGGATCTGTTCGCGCGTTTGCTCTGCCTGGTGCAGGCGCTGCGCAATCAGGTTCTGAGTATGTTTATCAAGCATGGTTAACCTCAACGAAACAGCGCGTGGACGTTATTTTGTTTGTAATTGAGCGTCGGATGCAGCTCGTCGAGCTCAAACGACAGCGCCAGATAGCGGCTCTCCATCAGCGCGGCGAAATGGGCTTTAATCAGCGCGAACAGCATTTCGCCTACTTCCTGGCGGCTTTCCAGACTGCGGCCGCTGCCGATTTTCAGCGTCATATGAACGAAGGCGTAATCGTGCTTGCCGTCGGCCATCTGCCAGGTATCGAGCCAGTGGGCGCGGCTGCGGATGCCGCCGATGGGGAAGATTCCGGTCGCGGCGAGCGCGTCGTTGACTTTGGCGAACAGGCCCGGGAGATCGGCCTGTTCACGGATATTGTCGGTACATTCAGCGATAAAATGCGGCATGGGGCATCCTTATGCGGGCAGTGGGAACACGGCGTTGACCTGCCCGGTGCCGGAGCTGGCGAACAGGTCGGTGATGAACTCCACCTTGCCGTCGTACTTGTCCCAGCCGAGCATACCGAGCAGCATGACGGTGTCGTGCATGTTGCCTTCGCCATAGCAGTAGTCGGCATACTCCGGCAGCATGTGGCAGAACTCTTTAAACTTCCCTTCGCGCCACAGCTTCACCACGCGCTCGTCCATCTGGTGGTCGAACTCGCGGGTGTAGCTGTTCATGCCTTCTTCCGCGCGCTGATCGTCGATAAAACGGTGCGACAGCGAACCGCTGGCGAGGACCGCTACCGTACCGTCGTACTGCGCAATCGCTTTGACGATGGCTTCGCCGAGCCTGCGGCTGTCGGCAAAATCGTGAACGGTACAGAAGGCGGAAATCGATACCACTTTGAAGCGCTTGTCGCTGTTCATGTAGCGCATTGGCACCAGCGTGCCGTACTCCAGCTTCAGGCTCGGGATGTTGTGCGCTTTCGCGCGCACGCCGAGCTTGACCGCTTCGTCGGCAATCAGCTGGCCGAGCGCCGGGTTGCCGTCGTAGTCGTAGGTCATGTCGCGAATAAAATGCGGCAGCTCGTTGCTGGTATAGACCCCGGAAAAATGGTCGGCGCAGTTGATGTGGTAGGCGCTGTTCACCAGCCAGTGGGTATCGAAAACGATAATGGTATCAACGCCCATGTCGCGACAACGCTGACCAATCTCTTTGTGCCCGTCGATGGCGGCCTGACGACAGCCGTGGTTTTTCCCCGGCAGTTCAGAGAGATACATCGACGGTACGTGCGTGATTTTTGCCGCTAATGCTAACTTGCCCATATCAGACTCCCCATTTTGGAATCGGATGGTCGCCCATGGAAATGCAGACGTTCTTCATTTCCGCGAAGACGTCAAAGCTGTACTCCCCGCCTTCGCGACCGGTGCCGGAAGCCTTCACGCCGCCGAACGGTTGGCGCAGGTCACGGACGTTCTGCGTATTCACAAACACCATGCCCGCTTCGATACCGCGCGCCAGGCGCAGCACTTTGCTGACGTCCTGCGTCCAGATATAGGAGGCGAGGCCGTATTCCACGTCGTTGGCCAGGCGCAGCCCTTCGGCTTCATCTTTAAACGGTAGCAGACAGGCGACCGGCCCGAAGATCTCTTCCTGGGCTACGCGCATGCGGTTGTCGACGTCCGCCAGCACCGTTGGGCGCAGGAAGTTGCCGCTTCTCAGGTGCGCCGGCAGACTGTCTGGTTTGTCCGGGCCGCCCGCCAGCAGGGTTGCGCCCTCTTCGATACCCAGGCGGATATAGCCGGAGACTTTTTCCCAGTGCTGAGGGCTAATCAGCGCGCCGACCTGGGTGTTCGGGTCGGTCGGGTCGCCCACGCGCAGACGGTTGGCGCGTTCAGCAAAGCGTTTGACGAATTCCGGGTAGATGCTCTGCTGAATGAAAATGCGCGAACCGGCGGTGCAGCGCTCGCCGTTGATCGAGAAGATAGTGAACAGGGCGGCATCCAGCGCGCGTTCGATATCGGCATCGTCAAAAATCAGCACTGGCGATTTACCGCCGAGCTCCATCGAGTATTTCTTCAGTCCGGCATTCTTCATGATGTTGCGCCCGGTGGCGGTGCCGCCGGTGAACGACACGGCGCGCACGTCATGGTGGCGCACCAGCGCGTCGCCCGCCGTCGCGCCATAACCCTGCACCACGTTCAGCACGCCCGCCGGAATACCGGCCTCCAGCGCCAGCTCGCCCAGACGGTCAGCGGTCAGCGGCGAGAGTTCAGACATCTTCAGCACGGCGGTGTTGCCCAGCGCCAGGCACGGCGCGACCTTCCAGGTGGCGGTCATGAACGGCACGTTCCACGGCGAGACCAGCGCGCAGACGCCCACCGGCTGCACCAGCGTGTAGTTGAGCATCTTGTCGTCGACCGGGTAGGTCTTGCCGTTCATCTGCTGGCACACTTCGGCGAAAAACTCGAAGTTGTGCGAGGCGCGCGGGATCAGCACGTTTTTGGTCTGGTGGATAGGCAGGCCGGTATCGGCGGTTTCCATCGCGGCGATCGCCGGGACGTTTTGATCGATAAGGTCGCCCAGACGACGCATCAGGCGCGCGCGCTCTTTCATCGGCAGGTTGGCCCATTTCGGGAAGGCCTCTTTCGCTGCCGCCACCGCCTGATTCACCTCGGCTTCGCCGCCGGAAGCGACGTCCGCCAGCACCTCGCCGGTGGCCGGGTTGGTGGTGTGGAAATAGTCCTTACCCGCAACGTTTTTGCCGTTGATCCAATGGTTAATCTTTTTCATTTGTCTGTCTCCTCACTGACAATCCGGTTCACAAGGCGGCCTACGCCTTCCACTTCCACCACCACTTCGTCGCCTGGCGTCACATCGGAGAGGCCTTTCGGCGTCCCGGTGGCAATCATGTCGCCCGGTTGCAGGGTCATAAATTCGCTTAAATACGCGATCAGGTACGGGACGCTGAAGATAAGGTCAGCGGTGGTGCCCTGCTGGCGCAGCTCGCCGTTAACGAAGGTGCGCAGGGTTAAGTTGTGCGGATCGGGAATGGCCTCTTTCGGCACGATGACAGGCGAGATGGGCGTCAGTCCGTCGCGGCTTTTCACCCGCAGGTTCGGGCGGTAGTAGTTTTCCAGATAGTCGCGAATCGCGTAGTCGTTGCACACCGTGTACCCGGCCACGTAATCCATGGCCTCGGCTTCGGTGACGTTGCGCGCGGTTTTGCCGATGACCACCACCAGCTCCGCCTCGTAGTGCATGTACCCGACGTTATTTGGGCGCACCGAGGTCTGGTGGTCGCCGTTAAAGGTGTTGGACGCTTTGATAAACACCAGCGGCTCTTCCGGCGGTTTGAAGTCCAGTTCGCTGGCGTGGTCGGCATAGTTCAGCCCCAGGGCGAACAGCGTGCCGTGAGGGTGAGGACGCGCCGGGATCTCGCGCGGCGCGGGGAGGTCGCGTGCGTCGACAACTGTGTTTTCCAGGGTTGGAAAGCCTTCCGCCAGCACGCGTACGCGATCGCCGGGATGCAGCGTCACGCGGTGCTGCGGGGTGCCGAGCAGAATGGCGTCGCCCGGGTTCAGGGTGGCGAATTCGCTCAGGGCGCTCAGCAGCTCGGCGGCGCTGCGCGCGAGGTCAGCGGTGTTCCAGTGGTCGGCTTCACGGCCATTGATTTCGGTTATCACGGTGACGGCATCGACGTTGCTGAGGCTGACCTTCTCGCCAATCGGACAAAAGCCATCGCGGCATTTCGCTTTGATTGCCGGGCGGTAGAAGCTCTCTTCCGGCAGGCTCACCTCGTTCGCCAGCGCGTAGCCCGCGATGTAGTGGCGTGCCTCGGCCACGCTGACCTTACGGGCCGTTTTGCCGACGATAAGGGCAATCGTGGCGCCGCTTTGCACCTCGTGACCCGCCGGATGCGGAATCGGCTCGTTGCTGCGGATCACCGTATTGCGCGGTTTGATAAACCACACAGCGGTTTTCGGCGGCGTGTTATAGGGCGCGGCGTTAAATGCCTCGTGCCAGGCATCAATCTGGCTTTGATGGTTGAGTGCGACGGCGAAAACTGTGCCTTTCATGAACCACTCCTCAGGGCCGTGTTACCGGTCATTGAATTTCATTAATATATTAATGATTATCTTTATGCCAGAGTGCGGCGGTTAGCAAATTAAAGTGAATATTTTGTGATCCAATTAACGTATAATTTACATTTGTTATTTTTAGTTTATATTTATCAGTTGGTTATTTGTTGCGTGTGATTTCTGGTAGACTTTTTCGCTCAGGAACCGGTTGCGGAAGGCGGCGGGGATAGCAGATTATTTATGTATTAATGATGTTGAGAGTGGAGCAGGGGTGTTGCAATGCATGATTCGTTAACCATTGCGCTGTTGCTGGCGCGAGAAACGGCGATGGGCTACTTCCGGCCGATTGTGAAGCAGCATAACCTGACCGAACAGCAGTGGCGTATCGTGCGCGTGCTGGCGGAGAACCCGTCGATGGATTTCCACGACCTGGCGTTTCGCACCTGTATTCTGCGCCCGAGCCTGACCGGCATTTTGACCCGCATGGAGCGCGACGGGCTGGTGCTGCGCTTAAAGCCGGTCAACGATCAGCGCAAGCTGTACGTGTCGCTCACCAAAGAGGGCTATGCGCTGTATGAACACGCGCAGGCGCAGGTGGAAGAGGCGTACCAGCAGATTGAATCGGAGTACACCCCGGAGAAGATGAAGCAGCTGACGGCGCTGCTGGAGGAGTTCATCGCGCTCGGCAACCGGCAGATTGCCGAGCGGGGAGACGAAGCGTAGTTCACTCGCCGGGAGGTGTGCTTTCGGCCAGCAGGCAGAGCGTGTCCACCCGGGCCGGGGAGAGCGGATCGCGCGGTTGCGGCAGCGGCCAGCCGTACAGCCAGCGAGCGCTGGCGGCGCAGGTTCTGCCCTGACACGCGCCCATCCCGCAGCGCGTCGCGAGTTTCGCCTGCCGCCAGTCGCTTTCCTGCGCGACATCGCCGCAGCGCACGTCTTCGCAGCGGCACAGCAGGGTTTCCGGCGTCGCCGCGGCTTTCAGATGTTCGCCGAGGGTAAACGTGCGGTTGACGGCATTTGCAAATCGCTGCCAGCGGGCCCGTTCGCTAAAAACGGCTTTCGCCTGCGCCGCGTCGCCTGCGGCGGCATAACCCGCAATTTTCCCTTCGGCCAGCGCCAGTTCGCTGCCGCCAAATCCGGTACATTCACCCGCTGCGTAGATATTCGTCACTGAGGTGTTTTGCCAGCGGTTCACCGCCACCGCGTCGTGGACAATCGAGCAGCCAAACAGCAGGGCGGGCTCCAGGTTGGGGATAAGCCCATAGCCGATAGCCAGACGGGTACAGGCGATTCGGCGCTCCGCCCCAAGGCGTCGCACGGTGATGCCGGTCAACGCGTTTTCCCCATGGGCCGCAATGACCTGGCTGTGGGTCTGGTATCGGGGCACTCCCAGGCTGAACAGCTGGCGTAGTTTATCCGGCCAGCGCCAGAGGCCCGCGCCAAAGCGCGTCAGCGCGGCGAACGGCGCCTGCTCGACCAGCGCCACGACCTGCCCTCCCGCGCGGCGGACGCTGTCGGCGACCGCCAGCAGCAGCGGGCCGCTCCCGGCCACCACCACGCGTTCGTTATCCAGCCGCAGACCATGTTTGATTTGCGCCTGCAGCCCGCCAGCGCCGGTGACGCCGGGCAGCGTCCAGCCGGGAAACGGCAGCGACAGTTCACGCGCGCCGCAGCAGAGGATAAGTTTTTTCCAGTGGACCACGGCTGCGCTTTCCGCTGTCTCAAACAGCAGGCTGCGCGGGGTGGGGCGGGCAACCAACCGCACGCCGTTGAGCTGTTCGATACGGGGTTCCGCTGCCACCGCCTCCCGGTAACGGCGCGCCAGCGGGGGCAGCGTAACCTGCGGGCCGTCGCGCCAGATTTGCCCGCCAGGGCGCGGGTTATCGTCCAGGATAATGACCTGCTTACCGCTGCGGGCCGCCGCCAGCGCTGCCGCCAGCCCTGCAGGACCGGCCCCGATAATGGCGATATCACACTGCCACGTTTTCATGAAGGCTCCTTTCAATCCGCATGTCCGCCAGGCATAGCGTCTGGCAGGCTAATACCCGTCGTCCGTTTACCGTGACCCGGCACTCCTGGCATACGCCCATCCCGCAAAACGGCGCGCGCGGCTGACCGCTGACCGAGACGCGGGTGAGCGCATTCCCCGCCCAGGCCAGCGCCGCGGCGACGCTGATGCCGTCGGGAACCTCGCACGGGGCGCCATCGATATACACGCAAAGAGAGTGGGTCATGCGGTGGCCTCCTCAGGAAACAGGCGCGCGGGAAGCCAGGCATCAGGCGCGACGGGGCTGGGCTCTTCCAGCAATTGCGCCGCCAGCAGATGCGCCGTGGCTGGCGCGGTGGTGACGCCAAGGCCCTCGTGGCCCAGCGCCAGCCAGACGCCGCGCCGCGACGGATGAGGGCCGATCAGCGGATTGCCGTCCAGCGAGGCGGCGCGGTATCCGCTCCAGCAGCGGATAATCGTGAGGTCGGCAATCGACGGCAGAAAGTGGCGCGCGCGCGCCAGCATGGTGCCCAACAGCGGCAGATCGAGCGCCCGGTCGGTGTTATCAAACTCGCGCGATGAACCGATCAGCAGTTGCCCGGTCGGGCGCGGCTGTACGTTAAAGGCCACCGAGGTGCCGCCCGCATGCGCGCTGGCGCCGTAGCCGAGCTCCACCAACTGGTGGTGCACTGGGGGGCTGTTGCGATCGGTAATGGCCAACTGGCCTTTTTTGGCGCGCAGCCAGTTCTCCTCCAGCAGCGTATTCGCCCCCAGCCCGCAGGCGACCACAATGGCCGCTGCCTGTACGCGCTTACCGCTGTGCAGCAGCACAACAGGTTCTTCAATCGCGCGGGCGCTGTCGTGCAGATGGGTCAACCGCTCTCCGGCATCGGCAATGAACCAGCGCGCGGCGTTGGGGGCGTAAACAATGCTGTCGTCCGGTACCCACAGCCCGCCAGCGAGCCCGGTTCGGAGCAGGGGCTCGCGCTGCGCGACCTGCGCCGCGGTCTGTAGCCCGCTTCGGGTCTGCCGGGCGGCCATCCGGCGCTGTTTTTCATGGGCGACAGCCATATCGGCATCGTTTTCCGCCAGCCACAGGGTGCCGCAGCCGCGCCAGGCGCAATCGTCGGGCAACTGCGGCGTCAGCTCGTGCCAGAGCCGGAGCGACCAGGCGGAGAGCGTGAGTTCCGCCGGATCGTCATCCATACAGACCAGATGCCCCATACCCGCCGCCGTGGCGCCGGGCTGACTGTCGTCGATAAGCGTGACCTGCAGGCCCCGTTTCGCCAACCGCCAGGCGCAGGCGGCGCCAATGATGCCGGCGCCAATGACGATGACATCTCCCGACGTCACAGGGTTATCCCCCAGCAAAAAGGATCGTCAGGGTTGAGGATCAGACGGTTGTCGCCGCACACCCATGCTTCCCCCCGGATGGTCGGTACGACGCGCTCACCCTCAAGGCGAAAGCGGGCGGTGAACTGGCTGCCGATAATACTGGCCTGTCGCCACGATTCTCCCGGTTGCAGCTTGCCGTCTGCGGCAAGACAGGCGAGCTTGGCGCTGGTGCCAGTGCCGCAGGGCGAACGGTCCCAGGCTTTACCCGGACAGAGGACAAAGCTGCGGCTGTCGGCATGGTCGTCCGGTGCAAACAGTTCGATATGGTCAATCACGCCGCCGTTTTCGCCGCAAATGCCTGCCGCTTCCAGCCCTTCGCGGATTGCCCAGGCAAAATCGGTAAGCCTGGGGATCTCGTCGGGCTGAATGGCGAACGGATGGTCGTTAACGAGGAAAAACCAGTTGCCGCCCCAGGCGATATCACCGGTGACGACCCCCTGTGCGGTCTGAACGTTGACCTGCTGACGGAAGCGATACGACGGGACGTTTTCCACGCAGACGCTGCCGTCATCGTGCAGCGTAGCGGTGACATCGCCCACCGGCGTTTCAATTGTGTGTTTTCCGGGTTTGATGCGCCCGAGCCACGCCAGCGAGGCGATAAGCCCGATGGTGCCGTGGCCACACATGTTCAAAAAGCCGCTGTTATTGAAAAAAATGACGCCTGCCGTGGCGTCCGGGGAGACGGGTTCGCACAGCAGCGCGCCAACCAGCACATCGTTGCCGCGAGGTTCCAGAATGATAGCTTTTCGCCAGCGGTCATAATCACGGGCAAAGCGTTCGAGGCGTTCAGCCATGCTGCCGCAGCCCAGGTCCGGAAAGCCGGAAACGATAAGCCGGGTGGGTTCGCCACCGGTATGAGAATCAATGGCCCGGAGTTCAATCTGCGAGCGTGGCACGGTCATGGCAAACCTCGATAAGTTAACTATTTGTTGCTAAATGCTGGCGCAAGCTTTGCGCATCGGCTTGAACATTTTCGGCGTCTGCGATGACGAAATCAGCACAGTGACGTGCCGATGAGAGATGTGGATGCCATAATTATTGATTATTAATCATTATGTTATTTTCTGGATAAACTAAAAAACTGGACCGCGCCAGTGCCTAAAGCAGGAGAAAGTATAAATCTTCACCAGGATCGCAAAACGCGTATTAAGGGCTTGTAGAGTTAATGAAAAGTTACTAAATATCCCTCGTTTTTAGCGATTGAGGAATCGTCATGACCCGTATCCCAGATACCGCACCGGGGCTGTCTCCCCCTGAAGAGACGACGCTGGCGGTCGATGAGTTAAGTCAGATTTGCGAGGGGCTGGCGCGTCAGCGTCCGGAAAATATTCAGGCATTGCTCAACGCCGTGGCGCTGATTGCGCCGCTGCTTAACGCTATCCCGAACGTGGTGTTCTTTATTAAAGATCTCCAGGCCCGTTACCTGATGGTTAACCTGACGCTGGCGCGCCGCTGCGGCTTCAAAAGCGTGTCGTCGCTGCTGGGAAAAACGTCGGCGGATGTCTTTCCCTCCGCGCTGGGGCAAGGCTATACCGAGCAGGATCTGCGGGTGCTGCGTGAGGCGGTGACGCTGCGCGATCAGCTGGAAATGCACCTCTACAATGGTCGGGTGCGCGGCTGGTGCCTGACGCAAAAGCTGGCGTTACGGGACACTCAGGGGCGGGTTATCGGCATGGCAGGGATCTCCCACGATCTCCAGGAGGCGCATGCGCGGCATCCCGCCTGGCAGAAGCTGGCGATCGTCGACGATCATATCCGCCGCCACTACCATCAGCCGATCTCCATGGAGGAGTTAACCGTGCTCAGCGGGATGTCGGTGGCGCAGATCGAACGCTACTGCAAACGGATCTTCCACCTGACTCCCCGGCAGATGATCCACAAGGCGCGACTGGAAAAAGCCACCGAACTGCTGGCGAGCGATACGCCGATTACGGATATTGCCCTGCAATGCGGCTATACCGACCACAGCGCGTTCAGCCGCCAGTTTAAGGCGATGACCGGGTCAACGCCGCGGGATTTCCGCATCACGCTCCAGGGGTGATCCCCCGATTGTGCTGATTTCGTCATCATTGCGCGGGAAAACCGACAAGCCCGGCCGCTCATGAAACGTCAATCTGTCAGTGAAAATTCACCATTTATTCACTTTGACGTAACAAATTGACGACAAGGAAACGATCATGAGCAAAAAAGCGATTCACTGGAGCGGTGTATTCCCGGCAGTCAGCACCCAGTTTCGACACGACTATTCGCTGGATTTAGACGCCACCCATGCGGTAATGAAAAATCTCGTTAAGGACGGCGTTTCCGGTCTGGTGGTGTGCGGCAGCGTCGGGGAAAACACCTCGCTGACCACCCAGGAAAAACTACAGATTATCGAAGTGGCAAAAGACGCGGCGGGCGGCAAAATTCCGGTCATCGCCGGGGTGGCGGAGTTTACGACCGCGTTTGCCCGGCACATGGCCAAAGAAGCTGAGCGCGTCGGCGTGGACGGCATTATGGTGATGCCTGCGCTGGTTTACTCGTCAAAACCGCATGAGACCGCTGCGCATTTTCGCAGTGTGGCGACGGCCACCGACCTGCCCATCATGGTGTACAACAACCCGCCGATTTACAAAAACGACGTCACGCCGGACATTCTCGCCACCCTGGCGGACTGCGACAACATCGTCTGTTTTAAAGATTCCTCTGGCGATACCCGCCGCTTTATCGATCTGCGTAATGCGGTCGGCGATCGCTTCGTGCTGTTTGCCGGATTAGATGATGTGGTGGTGGAGAGCATCGCCGTAGGCGCCGAAGGGTGGATTTCCGGTATGTCCAACGCGTTTCCGCGTGAAGGCGAGACGCTGTTTCGTCTGGCGAAGCAGCAGCGCTTTGATGAAGCGATGGCGCTGTACCGCTGGTTTATGCCGCTGCTGCACCTGGATGCGCGCCCGGACCTGGTGCAGTGCATCAAGCTGTGCGAAGCGCTGTTAGGCCGGGGAAGCGAAGTGACCCGTCCGCCGCGTTTGGCGCTGGAAGGGGCGACCCGTGCGCAGGTGGTGGCGGTTGTCGAGCAGGCGCTGGCGACCCGACCGCAACTGCCGGATGTTGGGCTTTAAGCGCAGGGGCGACTATGACGGAATTTCAGAGCACCCACGGTCAGCAGTTCATTAACGGCCAGCGCACCGCCAGCGGCGAAGCGACGCTTGCGAGCCTGCGGGCGCAGGATGGCGCGCCCGTGGGGCCGCGTTTTTATCCCGCCACGCGTGAAGAGGCGGCGCAGGCCGCGCTGGCAGCCCAACAGGCCTTCCCCCTTTACTCACAAACTGCGCCCGAGGTTCGGGCGCAGTTTCTCGACGCTATCGCCGATGAACTGGACGGTCTGGGGGCGGATTTTTTTGCCATCGTCCATCAGGAAACGGCTTTGCCGCTGGCGCGTCTGCACGGGGAGCGGGCGCGCACCAGCGGCCAACTACGCCTGTTCGCCAACTTACTGCGCCGTGGCGACGTCTTTGGCGCCCGCATCGACACGGCGTTGCCGACGCGACAACCGCTTCCACGCCCGGATTTGCGCCAGTGTCAGACTGCGCTGGGCCCGGTGGCGGTCTTCGGCGCCAGCAACTTTCCGCTGGCCTTTTCCACAGCGGGCGGCGACACCGCTGCCGCGCTGGCGGCCGGTTGTCCGGTGGTGGTGAAAGCGCACCCGGGCCATATGGCGACGGCGGAGCACACGGCGCTGGCGATAACCCGGGCGGTGGAAAAATGCGGTTTGCCGGGCGGTGTGTTTAACCTGATTTTCGGTACCGACATCGGCGCGGAGCTGGTGGTGCATCCGGCGATTCAGGCGGTAGGGTTTACCGGCTCGCTGCGCGGCGGCCATGCGCTGTTCCAGCTGGCGCAGCAGCGCCCGCAGCCGATTCCGGTGTTTGCGGAGATGTCCGCCATTAACCCGCTGATTATCCTGCCTCAGGCGCTGCATGCGCGCGGGCCGTCGCTGGCAAAGGAGCTGGTGGCGTCGTTTACCCTCGGCGCCGGGCAATTCTGCACCAAGCCGGGGCTTATTCTCGCCCTGCGCGGCGAGGCGCAGTCCGCCTTTACGGCAGCGCTGTGCGCGCAGGTAAAGACGACATCCGCGCAGGTGATGCTCAATGCTGGGACGCTGCAACACTATCGCGAAAAGGTCGATGCGCTGGCGTCGCACCCGGCGTTCACGCTGCTGGCGAGCGGCGACGACGCCGACGGTTGCGCCGGGGCGCGTTTGTACCAGACATCGGCCTCGCGGCTGTTGGCAAAAGACCCGCTGCTGCTGGAGGAGGTATTCGGACCGCTGGCGATAGTGGTGACGGTCGACAGCGAGGCGGAACTCTTTGCCGTCATTCATGCGCTACAGGGGCAGTTAACGGCGACGCTGCATGCCGATAGCGACGATCGCGAGCTGGCAGGGCGGTTGCTGCCGCTACTGAGCGAGAAAGCCGGACGGGTGCTGTTTAACGGTTTCCCGACCGGTGTGGAAGTGTGTGACGCGATGGTGCACGGCGGCCCCTGGCCCGCCACGACCGACGCGCGTGGAACGTCCGTGGGGAGCCGCGCCATTGAGCGTTTTCTGCGGCCTGTGTGTTTGCAGAACGCGCCGGATGCGCTGCTGCCGCCTGCGTTGCAGGATGCTAATCCTTTGAACCTGCTGCGCCTGGTGAACGGCCAGTGGACCCGGGAATCTCTTTCCCCCTCTGTTGACTGAAGGGCATTATCATGACCATTCACTCCACGCATGACTCTCAAACCCGCGTTGTCGAGTCGGGAAAATTTAAAAAGCAGCTGACGTTAACGGATTTGACGTTTATTGGCCTGGGCGCCATTTTCGGCTCCGGCTGGCTGTTTGCCGCCAGCCATGTGGCCTCCATCGCCGGTCCGGCGGGAATCGCCTCGTGGGTTATCGGCGGCATTGCGGTGCTGCTGCTGGGCATCGTCTATTGCGAGCTGGGCGCGGCGCTGCCGCGTGCGGGCGGTATTATCCGCTACCCGGTGTTTTCTCATGGCGAGCTGATGGGGTATCTGCTGGGCTTTATTACGCTTATCGCGTTTTCCAGCCTGATCTCCATTGAGATTGTCGCCGCCCGGCAGTACGCCGCCGCCTGGTTTCCGATGCTGACACAGCCGAATTCCAGCGACCCGACGCTGCTTGGCTGGGTGGTGCAGTTTTTGCTGCTGTGTTTTTTCTTTGCCCTGAATTACTACAGCGTCAAGACGTTTGCCCGGTCGAACAACTTCATCAGCGTACTGAAGTTTCTGGTGCCGCTGCTGGTGGTGATCACGCTGTTTGCGTTTTTCAAACCCGAGAACCTGCATGTGCAAGGGGTTGCGCCGTTTGGGATGTCCGGTGTGGAGGCGGCGATCAGCGCCGGTGGAATCATTTTTGCCTATCTTGGTCTGACGCCGATTATCTCCGTCGCCAGCGAAGTGCAAAACCCGCAGCGCACCATTCCGGTGGCGCTGATCCTGTCGGTGGTGCTGTCGACAGTCATTTACGTTCTGCTGCAGGTGGCGTTTCTTGGCAGCATACCGACGTCGATGCTGAGCGGCGGATGGGCGGATATCGGCAAGCAGTTTTCGCTGCCGTACCGTGATATCGCCATCACCCTGGGCATGGGATGGCTGGCGTTTATGGTGGTGTGCGACGCCATCGTCTCGCCGAGCGGCACCGGCAATATCTACATGAACGCCACCCCGCGGGTGATCTATGGCTGGGCGAAAGCGGGCACCTTTTTTAAATCCTTCACCTATATCGATAAAGAGTCCGGCATTCCCCGTCCGGCGCTGTGGCTGACCTTTGGGTTATCCATCTTCTGGACGCTGCCGTTTCCGTCGTGGGAACAGCTTATCAGCGTGGTCTCGGCGGCGCTGGTGTTGAGTTACGCCATCGCGCCGGTGACCGCGGCGGGGCTGCGTCGTAATGCGCCGGATTTGCCGCGCCCGTTCCGCGTCCGCGGTTTCGCTGTGGTCGGCCCGGTGTCGTTTGTCATCTCGGCGTTGATCGTTTTCTGGTCCGGCTGGGGAACGCTGTCGTGGCTGCTTGGGCTGCAAATCGTGATGTTTGTGGTGTACATCCTGTGTAAGTCGAAAGTGCCTGTTCATACCGTCAGCCTGGCGCAGCAGGTGAAATCGTCGCTGTGGCTCATCGCCTTTTATGCCCTGATTATGCTGTTCTCCTGGTTGGGTAGTTTTGGCGGGAGCGGCGCGATTGCTCATCCCTGGGATACGGTTGTGGTGGCGGCGATGTCGCTGGGGATTTACTACTGGGGGGCATATACCTGCTTGCCTCAGGCGAATTTTACCGGTGATGAAGAGGAGTAAAGGGGTCTGCTATGGAAACGGTAACGCTCTCATTACCCGCGGCTTACGCGCTGGCTTATCGGGTGCTCAGGGAGAATGGATTTAATGATGCTCATGCGGCGAGTATCGCCGACAACGTGACGGCCGGGGAGCGCGATGGCTGCGCCTCCCACGGCCTGTGGCGATTGCTGGGCATTGTCGAGACGCGGCGTAAAGGGAAAATATCGGGCGAGGCGTTGCCGGTCGTGTCGGATAAAGCCCCGGCGATCGTCCAGGCGGACGCCCGGGGCGCGTGCTCGTTACTGGCCTATACGCACGCGCTGCCGCTGTTGATTGAAAAAGCGCGGACCAACGGTATTGCGGCGCTGGCGATTAATCGCTGCGTCCACTATTCGGCGCTGTTTGCCGATGTGGAGCCGCTCACCCAGGCCGGGTTGGTGGGGATCGCCTGTACGCCGAACCATGCCTGGGTGGCCCCGGCGGGAGGCGTCCGCCCGCTGTTTGGCACTAACCCGCTGGCGTTCGGCTGGCCGCGTGAAGGCAAACCGCCGTTTATTTTCGATATGGCGACCAGCGCCGCGGCGCGCGGTGAAATTCAGCTGCACCTGAGAAACGGCACGCCGTTGCCGCAGGGATGGGGCATCGACCGGGAAGGGCAGCCGACCACCGATCCTCAGGCGGTGCTGGACGGGGCCATGTTGCCCTTCGGCGGGCACAAAGGCTCGGCGCTGGCCGCGATGATAGAGCTTATCGCCGGGCCGCTTATCGGCGACATGACCAGCGCCGAATCGCTGGCGTGGGACGATGGCGCTGGCGGAGCGCCGTACGGCGGCGAGCTGATTCTGGCGCTTGATCCTGTGCGGTTTCTCGGGGATTCGGCGGCCAGTCACCTGGCGCGGGCCGAGCGGCTGTTTAGCGAACTTCAGGCGCAGGGCGCGCGGCTGCCGGGAGAGCGGCGCTTCCTTGCGCGTCAGCGCAGCGAGCGGGAGGGCGTCACCCTAAGCCGCTCTCTGCATGAGGACATCATCGCCCTCAGCCGCGCAGCGCCGTGAGCAGGCGGCTGAACACCTCCGGCAGCGGTTCGTCATACCATAAGGCGTAGAGATCGGCGGGAATGGTCTCTGCCAGCGTCACAAACGTCACTCCCGGCCAGTGGATCAGGGCGCAGGTTTCCGGCAGCAGCGCTACGCCGTTTCCTGCGCTCACCAGCGCCAGCACGGTCTGTGGTTCAAAGACCTGCTGGACGATGAGCGGGTGAAAACCGTGCTCGACGCAGGCGTCATTCACCTGACGGGCAAAATCCCCCCGGTTAAACGACAGCGAAATAAACGGCCGCTGGGCCAGTTCGGCAAGCGGCACCTGGCGACGGCGCGCCAGCGGGTCGCCCTCATGCACGGCGAGGCGCATCGCTTCGCGGGAAATCAGCTGGCAGCGGATATTCGCCTCCACGCAGGGGATGACGTTGCGGTTGATGGCGATATCGATGGTGCGGGCGCGCAGCGCCTCGATTTGCTGCTGCTGAGAGAGCTCGGTGAGCGTCCAGTTGACGTCAGGGTTGCGCTCGCGAAAGGCCTTCAGCCGGGTGAGCAGCGTGCCCCATATCGCGCTGCCGATGATGCCGATATTGATGTGCTGCTTTTCGCTACGGCCAATCTGGCGTACGTAGTTCAGCGACTGTTCGGTGGCGCTGAGCAGGCGGTCGACCTCGGTTTTCAACACCTTCCCGGCGTGGGTTAATACCACCCTGCGGCTGGAGCGCTCGAACAGATCCACCTCAAGGATCTCCTCCAGTTCTTTGATCTGCATACTGAGCGGCGGCTGGGAGATGTTGAGCCTGGCGGCGGCGCGGCCAAAATGCAGTTCGTCGGCGAGCACCTGAAAATAGCGCAGCATGCGCAGGCGGATGCGGCTGATGGCCTGGGGATCGGTCATGTGTGTCGTCAGATAAGGAGAGGGTGCGACCATTTTTGCCACCCTCTCCCTGGCCTGTCAAACCGCGACGGCGGTCTGGTGCAGACGTTCCGCGTTGCTGCGCAGCACGGCGGCGACCAGCGTCAGCAGCAGCAGACCGTAGGCGATGGTCGCAGTGTTGACCGCGCCGTGCAGGCCGAACCGGCTGTTGACCAACGAGGAGACGCTGGCGAACAGCAGCGTGCCGACGGTGCCGCAGGTGAGCAGCGCGGAAATCAGCGTCGGCGAGCTGCGGCTGACCTGTAGCGAACCGTAGCTCATCAGCCCGGAGAACAGGCCGGAGTTAAAGAAGCCGAAGGCGCCGCAGGCGATCAGAATCAGCGTGCCGTTGGCGCTGTTGGTAATCAGCGCGACCGATGCCATCCCGACCAGGGCGCAGGTCAGCAGGAAGGTGCGCAGCTTCATCCACTTCACCGTGAACTGGTTAAGGAACAGGCCGATGGCTTTGGCGACCCAGTATACGGTGGTGTACAGCGCCGCCTGTTCGGGCTGCATCGCAAAGCGCGACTGCAAATACCCCGGCGTCCACATAGTGAAAATCGGCTCCGCCAGCAGGAACAAGAACAGCGCCAGGCAGATAAGCCACACCGAGATTCCCCACGGTTCTGCGGCGGTTTCGGTATGCTGCGTGTCGGATACCGGCGCTTCCGCGCTCGGGAAGCGGGCGCGCAGCACCAAAAGCAGCATCAGGATGCCCAGGCCGCCCATGATGGCGTACATCGCCATCCAGCTGGCGCCGAGTTTGAACATCCATGCCAACAGGAAGGAGAGCGTCGCCCCCGCCAGGCTGAAGAAAAAGTCGGTAAAAATCAGGCTTGATGAGCGACTTTTTTCATCCGGGTTGATGCGCACTACCAGATAACTGCCGATGGTCATAAAGATACCGCCACAGGCGCCAATCACCGCCACGGCGATGCTGAACAGGGTGAGCGTCGGGGTGGTGAACAGCACGACGCTGATAACGATAGTGAGCAGAGAGGCGATCGCCAGCGGCTTTTGCAGTCCCCATTTTTTCATCAGCAGCCCGCCGAGCATGATCGGCACGAACATGCCGATATTCATCAGCGTGAAGACCTGGCCGATAAAGCTCGGGTCTTTATGAAAGGCGGCGCACAGCGGCCCAAGGACGATGCCCAGGGTCGAGACCAGCGCCCCGACAAAGTAGTAGCTCAGGTACGAGATGGCATTCAGGCTGCCGCGGGAGGTATTTTCTGGCATCTGCGGTTCTCCTGGCGGGCGTGCTGCCCGCCTGTGGCTGTGGGTCAGCGGTAGTTCTTCACGAACTGGCTTATCAGACGGATAAAGTCGTCGGTCACCATGGCGGCGCACTTCAGCGTCTGTTCATGGGATAGCTCAACGTCGCTCAGCCCTTCCGCCATGTTGGTAATGGCGGAGACCGCCAGCACCTTCAGGCCGCAGTGGCGGGCGACAATCACCTCCGGTACCACCGACATCCCCACCACGTCGCCACCCATGTTCTGCATCATGCGGATCTCCGCGGCGGTTTCGAAGTTGGGGCCGGGGTAGGAGACAAATACCCCGTTGTGCAGCGGCAGGTTCAGCGCGCGGGCAGTGGCGTGCAGCTGCTGGCGCAGGTCGCGGTCGTAGGCGTTGGCGAGGCTGAAGAAGCGCGGGCCGAAGCGGTCGTCGTTCGGGCCGACCAGCGGCGTTGACGGCATGGTGTTGATGTGGTCGCTCAGCGCCACCAATGAGCCTGCCGGGATATCGGTATTCAGCGACCCGGCGGCGTTGGTGCAGAACAGGAATTCGCAGCCGAGCAGTTTAAAGGTGCGCACCGCGTGGGTCATGATGCCCATCCCGACGCCTTCATAAAAATGGCCGCGACCCTTCATGCACAGCAGGTCGACGCCGTGCAGGCTGCCCATCACCACCTCACCGGCGTGGCCGATGACGGTGCTGACCGGAAAGCCCGGCAACTCCTCATACGAGATGACGGTTTTGTTTTCCAGCTTGTCGGCCAGCGCGCCGAGGCCGGAGCCGAGGATCATCGCTATCCGCGGCGCAAAGTCCGGCTTCGCGGCACGCAGGATCTCGGCGGCGTCATACGGGGCATCGTTAAACATCGAACGGGACATAAGGCACTCCTGAATAGCGTGGTTTGCGCTTATTCTCGAAGGGCAACGATTTGGCTTCCAATATGATTAACGCGCGTATTGATTCGTGTTTTGTATTGATGAGGGGTGGGAAGGTGGAAATTCAAGGGGTTAGGGCAGGCAGAGGGAAGGACAGGGAGGGAAAATGGGGAAGGAAGTGTGATGGGGGTCACTGGAGGGATAGTTATTCTTTCTGATAGCGTAATGTTTTTTCTAAAATAATAGATGAATATCAATTAATTAAATATATTAATTGCATTATAAATATACGCTTTATGTATTTATGGAGTTTTAAATAATTATTTGTCATTATTCTTGATATTAAGAGTATGATACTTGGTCACTAAAAAAAACAGGGCTATTGAATGGATACAGTAGAGGAGTTAAACGGAACGTATTTCTATGATGGCTCATCGAACCTGAGTGCTGGTGAGTTATTCTTCTGGATCATGATAGATGAGACCCTTGACCATTTCGGTATTTCAGATATAGCGGCAGTAACAGGTGTCTATCTCGGTTCAAACAGTGTAACTGTTGCAGGTAAGCTCGCAGGCGCAACACCTGGGACATCGGTAGCATCGATCTATTCAAGAAAGTTATTCCGTGATCGTATGATGCCAGTCAGATTACCGACATGGATTGGTTATCCTCCACATGCTAAAAGAGTAATGACTCAACGACTTGGCACGTTTGTCGGTAGAACTATTCCTGTTATAGGGTGGGTTGTTCTTGCAGTTGATGTATCCACTATTACATTTAAAGCAGTAAACAAATTTAACATCATTGCACATCCTTCTGATCGTTTATGGTAGGTGCTGTATGAATAATTCGGTTGACATAGAAAAGCAGGTAATGGACTGGTATCAAAAGAACTGGAATAAACCTGTATTTCCCTTTTTCAGACGTCCAGTTTTGACGATGGAAACCAGCTTGTCAACGGGGGAATACCCATGGGCAAATGTGGATGCACAAGAAATTCTTGAGTCATTTTTTTCTGAGTTTCGGGTAGAAAAAAGAGGCTTTTCATTCATCAAATATTGGCCCAACGAAGAAACGTTTATGCCGCTGAATTTTTTACGCCCAAAAAATGAAAAATGGCACAGGACTGAACCTGTACCATTAACATTAAAAATGCTTGTGGAGTCAGCAAAAGCAGGTCACTGGCTTTATGATTAATCAAAGGAGTTAAAAATGGCAATTCCCTCACACTTATGGCTCAAAGACGATGGTGGTGCGCTTATTAAAGGTTCGTCAGATGTGATGAATCGTGAAGGAAGTATAGAAATCATAGGGTTTGGTCACGGTCTTCATATTCCTACAGACAACAACACAGGGAGGATTACGGGAACCCGCATTCATGCCCCAATGGTGATTGAAAAAGAATTTGATAGCTCAACCCCTTATCTCTACAAAGCCGTAGCTACGGGGCAATCTCTGCAAAGTGCTGAAATAAAATGGTATAGAATAAATGATGCAGGGCAGGAAGTAGAATATTTCAATATGCTGCTTGAGGGGGTGAAAATTGTTTCTGTAATTCCTGTCATGTACAACACTAAAACAGTAGAAAAGTGTAATCACATGGAGCGCGTTGAATTCCGATACGAGAGGATTACATGGAAATACTGTGATGGGAATATTCAATATACTGACGCATGGAATGAAAGGGTTACGGTCTAGGCTAGAAAAACCTCTTTGGTAGGTTAATGTATCGGCAAAAGGCGATATATGAGCGGCGTGATCGCCTTTTCTCTGTATGAGTGATTTATATGTATATCTGACGTCCCCCGATAATCCTGATGCCACCGGGGGAGTATTGTTATCAACGGAAGGTGTTTTTATTCCGCTCTACCATGGCGATAAATTCCAGGATTTGCTGCTGCTTGCGGTTCGACAGCGCCTGCACGCGGCGAAACGCGTCTTCCAGCGTCGGTTCCATGGTTTTGGCGGTCAGCACAATGCACTCTTCCATCACCCGCACCTCCAGCTTTCTGCCGGTGGTAAACCCTGCTTTTGCCAGCCACTGGCCTTTTAAAATCAGTGCCGGTATGCGGTCGTGCTTCGGGTAGTTGGTGATATAGGCCACCGTGTAACTGCGCAGCGTGGAAGGAAACACTACAGGTTTGGCGAGTTCTGCAATAGAATCGAAGTCAGTCATGGTCTCTATTCTCAGTCAATAGGGGTTGTGATGAGCGATGTGGCCGTGTTGCAGCACGGCCACATCGCGCTAAATACCTGTTTATATCATCAGAAAATAAAGAGACAGTCCAGCTGAAAATAAAACGTAATGGGAATAAATCGGCGTATTCTTCTGAATGCAAAACGAATGTTTCTTAATGATCTGAAAACAGACTGGGTAATAATATACACCCTATGCATTGGGCCTTTCGATAATATTTCAGGGCCCAATGTGAACAGGCGTTATATTTACAGTCTTGCCATCTGATGCTGTTTAAAATGCTCTGCCTGCGCCAGCACGCCCATATACATATCATCATTCGCCACCGGCGGGAACTTGTGCTTATACAACAGGATAAGCTCTACTTTGAGTTTTGCTTTGATGTCGTCGCGTTGGCTCCAGTCCGGTTACTTTGAGGTGTTATCCACTACGGCCTTCATCTCTTTCGCGAGCGTCAGCATCTTTTCGTCGTCATAGGTGAACTGATACTTGTCGTGCATAGTCTTGATCTCTGCAATGGTGGCAACCTTGCAGCACCCGGCCTGGTCTTCGTACTGCGCCAGTTTGCTGTCGCCGCGCTTAACGCGCTCGGCCAGCTCTTCCGGCGTGCTGCGCCAGGTGTGGCCGTCAGCTCCTGACCGTACAGCGCGATATCACGGCTTTTCCCCTGGCGGTATCCCATAATGTATCTTCAAAGCCTTTCTTTACTTTGGCTTTTTTTGTTGGTGCTTTGGCCATGATGAACTCGTTCTGGAAAAATTTTGTCGTTATTGTAGCGACAAAAGCGCTGAATTTCTGCTTTCCGTCAGACTAAACGTTGCTGGCATCAGTAAGCGGGAGCTCAGTAGGCTGCTGCCCGTCTCGAACGGAACCACCCACAGGCGCAGCGTTTTTCCACCGGAATGGTGGTACTCAAAGGGATGCGCCAACGGGGCGGAAAACCCCTCATGCTTCGGATAAATGAGCAGCATATCGCCTTCGCCCTGCAGATGATTCACCCCGTAGGCCAGCATCTGGTACAAATCGCTTTGTGACAGGTTGAATTGCGTCTTATCCGTTGCAACGATCTTCCACTTCATATCGCAGAGAACAGGCGATCTTGCGCAACCGGTATGCGGGATAAGACAAATATCGGGTCTGAGCTGAAAAAGGGGAGAGTTACCGTGCTGCACAAGATAGTGCGACCTGGATTGCGCTTTCACCTGCCAGAGTGGATGGCAGTGCTGGCGTAGCCATGCAGTGACGAAGGCTTCGAATACGGCCTCCATCGGGAAGAGTAGCGAGATGGCGTCTGTGTTTCCCTGCATACAATGCGGAGACTCGCCACGCAGAATGAGTCTGGTCCACTCCAATGCCTTTGTGTAGTGCTGCATATGGCGATCAAGTCGAACCTGCTTAAACGCGATCTCGACATTGTGTACTTCAGGAATCGGTTCGAACAGTGCTTGTAACCGACTGAGCGCCTGCAGAAGAACCGGATTACGGGTATAGCCATACACGTTTTCGATGGCGGTTTTGAGCAACCGGTTTTCAGGTCGCTCTACGCGATATTCATCGTATTCCACAAAGAAACGATCACGGCGGACGCTGTTCCATTTTAGCTGCTCGCTGATATGCAATTTACCCTTTAGCCAGGGCAGATTTTCCTGCTGGCGCAGGTAATCATGTTTTAGCCCTTTCTGCACGATAACGTCCAGGCTGGTAATAAATTGTTGAATAAAAACATCCATTAAGGACATTTTGGAGGCCTTCACACTTGCTGATGCGGATTCTATGTGGCGGAAGGCTTTTAGTGTTTTCAGCATCATCAAAAGTTGCTGTCGGGCGAGATTTTTGTCGTCCTGGTATTTGCCTGTTTTTGGTAGTACTTCGATGAATCGTTGCTGGGGGAGGGCTATCACTCCTACGTAGTTTTTGACCTGAATAACCTTCACCCCGTTCAGCGTTCTCAGGGAAAGCAACCGCTGGTCGTCGCTTTCTTTGTCTTTCAGGCAGCGTTGTTCGAGCCAGTTGAACGCTGGCTCGGGGATGGACTCTGCATCGCAGAGCCGTGCTTTATTCTTTTCGCTGACCAGATAACCGTATTCAAAAACGGAGTAAGACGTACCCTGAGTCATCGCCGCTACTCCGTGGTTCCCGTTTGTGCATCGTAGATTTGTTGGTAGGCGCGCGGGTTATCCCAGACGCTATCGTTGTCCTTGCATAGCTGATAACTTACACCTGCCTCCTGTAAATCATCTATCGCGGTTTGGCCGAACAGCGTGGCTAAATCATTCTGGTTTTCCACTGAACGCACGAACCGCAGGGAATCCTCTTTTTTCTGGTTATCGCCGAGCACCAGGCGAATTTTTTGCCAGTCGTTGTAGAAATACTCTTCCAGCAGCGGTAATACTTTATTTTTCATCACGCGTTTCAGTTTTTTAAATGCTTCTGTAGGGTCATCCTTTTCCTGAACAACGGACATGAAGAAGGCATGTCCCAGTGTATGCTCGCTGTCATACAAGGCCTGAATTCTGGCGTTTAATGTGGTCAAGAGCGCTTTAAGATCGATGCCTTGAACCACAGTATCGCTTAACACCGTTGTATCTGGCATCAATGCTTCAAACTCAAAACGACGACGTAGTGCGGTGTCCAGTGCTGTGAGTGAACGGTCAGCTGTATTCATTGTGCCAATCAGGAAGAGATTGTTCGGTACCGAGAAGGGTTTGGAAGAATAAGGCAGGCTAACGCTGAGTGCCTCGCTCTCTCCTGTACGCTTGGACGTTTCAATCAGCGTGATTAATTCTCCAAATATTTTGGAAATATTGCCACGGTTTATTTCATCAATAATTAAGACGTAGTTCTGCTTTTTCTTCGGTGCTGATGATTCTGGCGTGGCGGGAATATGCCAGGTTTGAATCAAATAATTCAGAATGCCGCAAACATACGAGATGTTGTAAATATTTTCTTTTTCGCCTTGATACAGACGACGAATGTTCTCAATGGAGGCGGCATATCCTTTACTGAGTTGATCGTTTTTCGACTGCGACGGGAAAATACGGAAGGTACTGTTATTGGCATAGGAAACGCGAAACAGGCTACCGTTAGTGGTTTTGAGCGTCACCTCACCCTGTTCTGCACATTGTGCTTTGAATTGCTCAATTGCATCATCCAACGCGAGTTGTACAGTGGCGTCGCCAAAGGTTGCATCTTCACAGATTTGCTTAAAGACGCCGGGCTTAATGTCGTAGCGAACGCTACCATCGTCGTTGGTTTCCGCTCGCAGCCCCTCAATAAACTCTTCGTAGCCAAAACTTTGGTGGAACGTAATAAAGCGAACGCGTTTTTTCCCAGTGAGTGAGTCGTAGATTTTTTTGAGTTCGTTACGGCGTTCCGTCTTTTCTTTTCCATCCAGTCGTGTGAAGGCTTCTGGTTCGCAGGCTCGCACGGCGATTTCTATAGTTTTGTAGGTTTTTCCTGTTCCTGGTGGGCCATACAGAATCAGGTTTTTAGGGGGAAGAATATCGTCAGGAGCGAAACCTTGACCTTCATCATCAGATGTCGAGGAACTACTTTCCATAACGGCATTGCTGTCATCTTCTATCTCTAACTCATAGAGATGCCAGAGTGACATATTGAGTTCTATATCGTCAGGGTCATTATCGAGCGCTTGGCGAAGTCTGGTTTTTAACGCGAGATTTAATGTAAACCATCTTAGTGGAGACCACTCGCCGACCTCTGGCAGCCCAAGCTGGAAGTAGTTATTGCAATAGCTATAGACTCGAAAGAAAACACCTTCATTGATAATGCTTGTTATCTGAGTAGGGTAGAAGGCAGCAAACGTGCGGCTACATAATGCACGATAAAATTTCTTAAGCTTGCCCTGGTCTTTCAATGACTGTAAGCGTTTATGGGCTTGCTCAAAAACATCGATCGTACAACCAGAGGCGATGAGTTTTGTAAGCTCTCGCAGATCATCCTTCGCATGAATAAATTCTTCATGGGACATACCGCCCTGTCGAAGACTGGCGACTTTGTTGTCGCGGGTATACCAGAGATCCTGAATGGTTTGATCGCTAAAGTCAGGTTTTTCACGCTGAACTCTGGAGGCAATTTCCCGGTATCCCGGTCCCCATTCACTGTTGTGAACACTGTTTTGCTGTGCAAATTGCCGAAAGAAAGGTGCTAAAGATTGCGGGTCCTGTACCATCTGCTTCTCTCTGAGATAGTTCTGCTGTGTGATAGATAAGAGTTATACCAGAACAGCAAAGGAATTGCGTTTACCATAACAGGTGGGGGGAATCACCTGACGCGCAGCAACGTTTCCACCCGATGTCATTTTCCTGACACTTTGGTTCATTACGGTGTTAGCTCCTCATCAAGGACGCTAACAATATGAAAATCAAAATTATTCCTCTGGTAATCGGTTGCACTCTTTCTTTCTCCACGCTGGCGGCAGCGCCGCAGGCCGAGCGCTATGTGGTGAGCTTCCCGCAAGGTTCCCACGTCCGTTATGACGGCGCGTTCGCAAGTGCGTTTCCCAACGGGTTGCCGGTCGGCATTGGTTCAGGTCTGTTGTTTACCGGCAAGCAGGGCGATGCGCTGACGTTTGTCACGATGACCGATCGCGGCCCGAATGCCGATTCGCCCAACGTTGGTAAAAACGAAGCCAAAATCTTCGTCGCGCCGGAGTTTGCGCCGCTGCTGATGAATATTCGCGTGCAGAATGGCAAAGCGCAGGCTATCGATGCCCGTCCCCTGCATGATGAAAAAGGCAATATTAACGGTCTGCCGCTGCAAAGCGGGGTGATTGGATCGACCAACGAAGTGGCGCTCAGCGATACGCTAAAGACGCTGCGCGGCGATAACCGCGGCCTGGATACCGAAGGCATCACGCCGGACGGCAAGGGCGGCTACTGGCTGTGCGATGAGTATGGCCCGTTCCTGATTAACGTCGACCGCCAGGGCAAGATCCTCGCCATGCACGGGCCGCAGGCGGCGGAGGGGGAGACATCCATCGCTGGCGGGCTGCCGAACATACTCAAATGGCGTCAGCCGAACCGTGGGTTTGAAGGTGTCACCCGCATGCCGGACGGGCGCATTATAGCGGCGGTGCAGAGCACGCTGGACATCGACGGCAAGAGCAAAAAAAGCGCGCTATTTACCCGCCTGGTAAGCTTTGACCCAGCGACCGGGAAAACCGCCATGTACGGTTATCCGATAGACCGCGCGGCCTACGCGAAAAACAGCGATGCCAAGGTAGGCGATATCGTGGCGCTCGACAATCAGCACATCCTGATTATCGAGCAGGGCGGCGATAAAGACGGCGCGATGCGCAACCTTATCTATAAAGTGGATCTGAGCAAGGCCAGCGACCTGGCGGCGTTCGACAAGCCTGGCGAATACCCGGAGTTTGCGGATGCTAACGCGCTGGCGGCGCGCGGGATTACGCTTGCCGATAAAACGCTGGCGGTCGATTTGCGCCAGCTTGGCTGGCAGCAGGAAAAAGCCGAGGGGCTGGCGCTTATCGACAGCAGAACGCTGGCGGTGGCCAACGATAACGACTTCGGCGTGAAAACGGGGCTGCAAAACCCGGTTGCGGGCAAGAAGCTTAAGGATTACCGGGTCAACGAGCAGGGCGCGCTTACCGTTGAGGGTAACGCGGTTGCCACCACTATCGGCGTGAAACCGCTGGAGAAGCCGGAGTCGGACAGCGAGCTGTGGGTAGTGACACTGCCTGAAGCGCTGATGTAAATCCCCTCACCCTGACCCTCTCCACTGTGGGGAAGCGGGCTTCGTGCGGTTACGTCATATGACTTTGCGCATTTGCTGAAGCCTGCTTCCAGTTTGGGATCAAAAAATATCAATAATAGTGTGGACACTCCTTTATTTGTATATGCTTTTTTGTATATACAATAAAGGAAGGGTACACTATGCCAACAGAGTTCGAATGGGATGCCAACAAGGCGAAAAGCAACCTGCAAAAGCATGGTGTTCGTTTTGACGATGCGGTTTTGGTTTTCGACGATCCCCGCCACTTATCGCGGCAGGATCGATATGAAAATGGCGAACGCCGCTGGCAAACCATTGGGCTTGTGCATGGCCTGGTGATTATCTTGGTTGCGCACACGGTTCGTTTCGAAAGTGGCGATGAAATTATCAGAATCATCAGCGCGCGAAAGGCTGATCGTAAAGAGAGGAACCGTTATGAGCGTTATTAAACATAAGCGCGGTGGTACGATCACGCTGAGTGCGCAGCAGGAGGCGGAAATAAAAGCCCTGGCGGACAAACCTGACGAGAATATCGACTACAGCGATATTCCTGCAACGGATGATGCGCAGTGGACAGACGCCGTGCGAGGGAAGTTTTATCGTCCATTAAAGACCCAGGCCTCAGTGCGTATTGATGCCGATGTGATGGAATGGCTGAAACGGCCTGGAAAAGGTTATCAGACGCGCCTGAACGCGATTCTGCGTGAAGCGATGCTTCGCGATCGGAATAAGAAATAGCGAGCGTCTGGCGACCTGTTGATGCCCGATAAGCTCAGCGTTATCGGGCATCAGGTTTTACTTCCGTAGCCCTGAGAACGCCGCGCGAATCTCCTCTTCCGGCAGTTGAATGCCGATAAACACCATCACGCTGTGCGGTATTTCATCGCCCCACGGACGGTCCCAGTCGGCGCTATACAGGCGCTGGACGCCCTGGAACAGCAGACGGTTCGGCTCGCCGTCAATCCACAGCATGCCTTTGTAGCGCAGCAATTTGTCGGCAAACGACAGCAGCAGGTTTTCCATCACGCGCGACACCTCGCTGATATCCACCGGGTAATCCAGTTCGACGACGATAGACGACACGTCATTCTGCTTGTCGGCCATAAAGTGGAAGCGGGGTT
>NZ_JAFAGS010000100.1 GCF_019237635.1 Pluralibacter sp. | reverse complement strand
TTGGCGATGTATTGTTTAGATATAGATTCGGATATCGCACCTTTAATATGGTTGGTAATCCATCTTTTTGTGTTCATATGTGTATGTCGGATGTTTTCTAATGAAGATACTAGCATTAACATCTATCCGCTCTGAATATGATTTGATGAGCTTCGTTTATCGAAAGTTAGCTGATGATATTGATATTGATTTTCGACTTTTGGTTGGAGGGTGTCATAATTCCCCTTCGTTTGGGTTAACAGTGGATGATATAAAACGCGATGGTTTTAATATTCTTTGCCAAATTGAAAGTTTAATAGACTCTGACTCTAGTGCTTCCCGGCTAAAAAGTGCATCTGTTTTATTATTGTCATCGATTGATATTGTTAAAGCATTTTCACCAGATTTGATTATTTATGCTGGAGATCGTGAGGATGTTATGGTAGGGGCATTGCTGGGGGGGTATCTGGGAATTCCGACCGTCCATTTTTTTGGTGGTGATCACGCATGCGATGGCCACATAGATAATCCGATCCGCCATGCAGTGTCAAAATTATCCACTTGCCACTTTGTTAGTCTTAATGAGCATAAACAAAGGCTGCTTAAAATGGGTGAGCCTGCTAACAGGATTTTTAATATTGGTAGTGTCGCGCTTGATAAATATAGAGAAATACCTGCTGGTGAAGGGGTACTGTCATCTATTGCTGATGGTGAAGTAAGAAAATCAGCAGCTATTTTTATATTTCATCCTGTTGAAGATGAGATGGATAAACTTCACCTCATTGTATCTGGTGTTATAGATGAACTGCTTGAGAACCAATACCATGTATTTGTTGGATTACCTAATAGTGATCATGGGAACTCATGTGTAAGAAAGTCGTTATTACAGTACTCCAGTCATCCGGATATCTCTTTCTATGGCAATCTACCACGGGAAAAATTTGTTCAGTTAATGAAAGCTAGCAGCTTAATTATTGGTAACTCATCTGCTGGTATTCTTGAGGCGGCAAGTATACCAATCCCATGCATTAATATTGGAGCCAGGCAGCGCGGGCGTTTAGCCTCTGAAAATGTCATTTTTATTGATGCGGAATTGACTGAGCTAAAATCCGCGATAAAAAAAGTAAGGGATGATGTTTTTCTCGGGAAAATTAACGCTATATCTAATCCGTATGGTAGCGGCAATGCTTCGGAACGAGCTGTTTCCCTTATAAAATCAATAGATTTTACTGTGATGCATAAAAAATGTGAGGATCCATTACATGTTGGAGAATAAATCGATTTTAATTGTTGCTCCTCATGCTGATGATGAGACATTAGGTTGCGGCGGAACCATTTTAAGGTTTATTGCACAAGGTTACCGTGTTCATTGGTTAATCGTGACTGGAATGAGTGAAATTGCTGGTTTTAGTAAAAATGAAATACAGAAGCGTCGCGAAGAAATAGATAGCGTTACCGACATGTATCAATTTCATGCTGTGTATGAAATGAACCTTCCGCCAGCCAGACTTGATGTCCTGTCAAAAGGAGATATCGTCGCTGGAATCTCCTGTGTCGTTAGTACAATAAAACCTGAAATTATATTTTCACCCTATCGCAATGATGCTCATAGCGATCATGAAGTGGTTTATGACGCTGTCATGTCTGCGGTGAAATCATTTCGTGCACCTTTTGTCAGAAAAATCCTCGCTTACGAAACTCTTTCTGAAACTGACTTTGGTATGAAGCCTGAAGATGGTGGATTCAAAGCTAATGTATTCGTTGATATTTATGAATACCTGGAGCGGAAATTAGCCATATTGGATGTTTTTGAATCAGAGGTCGATAAGTTTCCTTTTCCACGCAGTCGAAAAGCCCTGGAGTCGCTGGCTTATCTTAGGGGGGCTCAATGTAATGCTGAGGCCGCTGAAGCTTTTATGCTGATTAAGGAGATCATATGACACTCATTATCGCCGAAGCTGGCGTGAATCATAACGGGGATGAGTCCCTTGCCCATGCGCTGGTTGATGCGGCGCATCAGGCCGGTGCGGACATCGTGAAGTTCCAGACCTTCAGGGCCACCAGCCTGGTGACGGCCAACGCCCGGCAAGCCGACTACCAGACGGCCAATACCGGTAAATCGGAAAGCCAGCTGGCGATGCTTGCCCGGCTTGAGCTCTCCTTTGAGGCGCATCTTAGCCTTATCAGACGCTGTGAAGCGCTGGGGATTGCGTTTCTCTCTACCGCCTTTGATGACGAGAGCCTCGATTTTCTGGTCCACGATCTCAAATTGACGACCCTGAAGATCCCCTCCGGCGAACTGACCAATGCGCCGTTTGTGCTCAGGCACGCCCGAAGCGGTTGCCGGCTGATTATGTCCACCGGAATGGCGACCCTGGCGGAGATCGAATCCGCCCTGGGGGTTATCGCGTTCGGCATGACCCAGGGGCGCGATGCCGTACCCGGTATGGAGGCGTTTATGGCGGCCTATAGCTCGGAGGAAGGGCAGGCGGCGCTGCGCGAGCGAGTGACGCTGCTCCATTGCACGACCGAATACCCGGCGCCGATGGGCGATATCAACCTTACCGCCATGGACACGCTGGCGCAGGCGTTCAGACTGCCGGTGGGTTACTCCGATCACAGCGAAGGGGTGACGATCCCTGTCGCCGCCGCCGCCCGTGGCGCCTGTCTCATCGAAAAACACTTCACCTTAGACCGCACGATGGAAGGCCCCGATCACAAGGCGTCACTGGAGCCCGCTGAGCTGGCCGTGATGGTGAAGGGGATCCGTGATGTGGAAGCGGCGCTTGGCAATGGCATCAAGGGGCCGTGTCCGGGGGAGCGGAAAAACAAAGAGGTTGCCAGAAAGAGCCTCGTCGCGGCGTGCGATATCCCCCAGGGCGCTGTGCTTGATGAGCATAACGTCGCCATCAAGCGGCCCGGGAGCGGCATGAGCCCTTATGCCTGGTGGGATGTTCTGGGTAAGCGCGCAAGTCATACCTACCAGGCAGGAGACCTGATTTGTGAATAAGCCGTTGATTATGATCGGCGCGGGGGGGCATGCCAGCGTACTGGCCGATATTCTCACCCGGCAGGGACGAACCCTTATTGCGCTGGTCGCGCCCGACGCGTCGGGCAGCGGCGCGCTGGGCGGTTTACCGCGGTGGGAAGAAAAGACGCTCAGCGCGAGGGCCCGCCCCGAGAGCTGTTTGCTGGTCAACGGCATTGGTTTCATGCCGGGAAATGACCTGCGGGCCCGCATTTTCTCGCGCTATACCCGGGAAGGCTATCGCTTTGCCTCGGTACTCGCCAATGAAGCCTCCGTCTCGCCCCATGCGCGGTTGGGGCAGGGGGTACAGATTATGCAGGGCGCCATCGTGCAGAGCGGCGCGCATATCGGCGACAACGTCATCGTCAACACCGGCGCCATTGTCGAACACGACTGCGCGGTGGGCGAGCACTGCCATCTGGCCCCTCGCGCCGTTTTATGCGGCAGCGTAAGTCTGGGGACACAGGTGTTTGTGGGGTGCGCCGCCGCCGTTATTCAGGGGATTTCGGTGGGTAACGATGCCGTTGTCGGTGCCGGGGCGACCGTCACCCGTCCGGTGCCGGAACGGCACATTGTCTACCCTGCGCGCGCGTGTTTCACCACGCCGAAAAATTAACAGAGATAAAATTGCCATGAGTAAAGACTGGAAAAAAATCTTGTTATCACCCCAGGATTCACTGCGTGATGCATTATCTATTGTTAATGAGGAAGCCCTGCGCGTGGCGCTGGTGGTTGATGAGCAGGAAAGGCTGCTGGGGATCCTGACCGATGGCGATATCCGACGGGCCATTCTCGCGGATGTTAACCTCAATACTGCCGTTGCCGCCGTGATGAATGGCAACCCGCTGACCTCGCCCATGAATTGCAGCCGGAGCGAAGTGCTCGCGGAAATGAAGCGCCGCAGTATTCTCTCCATTCCTGTGGTGGCAGAAGACGGGCGTCTGGTTGGACTGGAAACCTGGGAGTCGGCTTCGGCGCATCGCCGTTATGAGCATCCGGTATTTATCATGGCCGGCGGCTTTGGTACCCGTCTGAAACCGTTGACGGATAATTGCCCTAAGCCGATGTTAAAAATCGGCGGCAAACCGATGCTGGAAATTCTGGTTGAGCGCTTTGCAAAAACGGGATTCAGGAATATCTATATTTCGACCCATTATCTGCCCAATGTCATTATGGATTATTTTGGTAATGGGGAGCGCTGGGGTGTCAATATTGAATATGTGCACGAAGAGGTTCCGCTGGGTACGGGGGGCGCATTGGGGCTATTGCCGGAAAATGTGCCGGACCTGCCGCTGATTATGATTAACGGGGATGTTCTGACCTCTCTTGATTTTGAGCGGCTCATGTTTTTCCACGATACCCACGCGCCTGCGGCAACCATGTGTGTCCGCCAGTACGAATACCAGGTGCCTTATGGGGTTATTAATTGCGATGGCGAGAAAATTGTCGGCATGACGGAAAAGCCGGTTCACCGCTATTTTGTCAATGCGGGTATTTATCTCTTAGACCCGACAGTTTTCAAACGCGTGCCAAAAGGCGTTTCCATCGATATGCCGACGCTGCTTGATTCCACCATTCACGATGACGCGAAGGTCCTGATGTTCCCAATTCATGAATACTGGCTCGATATCGGTCGACCGGATGATTTTCATCGCGCCCAGGCCGATGTCTACCAGTTGGAGTGGTAAATGCGCATCGCCATCATCCCGGCCCGGGGGGGCAGTAAGCGCCTCCCGGGCAAGAATATAAAAACGTTATCAGGAAAACCGCTCATCGTCTGGACCATCGAGGCGGCGCTGCACAGCCAATTATTTGATCGGGTGCTGGTGAGTACGGATTGTCAGTCGATATCTGACATCGCCGAACAACACGGCGCCATCGTCCCTGGCCTGCGACCCGCCATCCTGGCAAGCGACAGCGCAACGACCAATGATGTGATATCGCATATGGTGTCGGTCGTTGAGCAACGTTGGGGGCCAACGCAGACGATTACACTGTTGCAGCCCACCTCGCCATTGCGGCACGCGGTCAATATTGTTGAAGCGCACGCGCTGTACCAAAAGAGGGCGGCGGCCAGCGTCATTTCAGTCTGCCCTGTGGAGCACCCGATTCAGTTGTGTAATACGCTGCCAGCAGACGGGTCGATGTCCGGTTTTCTGCCGAAAAAAGATAATCTGAGAAGCCAGGAATTAGCGCCTTATTACAGAATTAATGGCGCCATTTATATTTTCGACAGGAAATTTGTTGGTTCAATATCCGATATCTACGGAGATAAATCCTACGCTTATCTAATGAAGGTAGAGGAATCTGTCGATATTGACAGCCCGCTGGATTTCGATATCGCTGAACTTATTATGTCGCGCCGTGCCGCGCCTGTTGCGGCGCGGGACATGAACACGCCCTGAATACCCTGCCTGCATATCATGCAGGCGTTTTTAACATCTATATACAGCTTCAGTTAAGTCCACTCTGTTTTAATTCATCCCTGCATTCAGACTCGTCTATGGCGTTAATTTTAGCTAACAACAGGGATCTACCTGGTCAATGATCTTACTGCTTGAATCGGATAAAGCGTGCGTAGACGACGTTCTTGCCCACCTCAGTGTCGACTATGCCCGTCGCATTGTCTGGCAAACCCGTTTGCCGGATGACGCCGATTTGAATTTCGCCGATCCCCCTAGCCTGGTCATTCTGGGACGGGGTCTGTCGCAGCAGCAGGCTCTCGCGTATATCCGTCAGTTTCATACGGTTCCTATCCTGTTGATTAGCCATGTGGATCAAGCGGAATGGGCCAGTACGGCGCTGGGGGCCGGTGTCAATGACTATTTGCTGTATCCCTTTAGCCTCCAGCAACTGACTCAGCAGATAACAAGCCTACTCAACGTCAATACCTTGCAGACGCGCGGCATGATCATGAGTTCACCCGCCTCCCGTCGTTTGCAGACGATGGCCCACCGGGTGGCGCTGGCTGACGCGCCGGTACTCATCCGGGGCGAAACCGGAACCGGTAAGGAGATGCTGGCGCAGTTCATTCATGCCAACTCCAACCGCAAGGACGGGCCTTTTGTCGCGGTCAACTGCGCCGCCATCCCGGAGAGCATGCTGGAAGCGATACTGTTCGGTCATGTCAAAGGCGCCTTCACCGGCGCCTATACCGGACAGGTTGGCAAATTTGAACTCGCGAACCACGGGACGCTGTTTCTCGATGAGATAGCCGAAATGCCGCTCTCCTTGCAGACCAAGTTGCTGCGCGTGTTGCAGGAGTGGGAGGTGGAGCGTCTGGGCAGCAACAAGATGATTCCCCTTGATGTCCGGCTGATAACGGCCACCAACCAAAATCTCAAGGATGCGGTAAGCAAGGGGTATTTTCGGGAGGATCTTTTCTACCGGCTGGATATTTTGCCGCTGGTGATTCCGCCATTGCGTCAACGCCGGGAAGAGCTGGATCGATTGATCGCGCACTTCGTGCAAAAGCATGGCGATGGAACATTCGCCCACGCTGTCAAATTAAGCCCATGCGCGCAGCAGGCCCTCTGGGCACACAGCTGGCCGGGCAATATTCGGGAACTGGAGAATCGCGTGCAACGGGCGATGGTGATGTGCCGCAGCACCGTGTTGCTGGCAACCGACTTTGGATTGTCCGCTTTTTCCCCCTCGTCGGGGAGCATCGTTACTGCGTCATTGAACCGGGGTGAACAAAGCCCTTCGGAATCTCTGCAGGAGAGCCGTAAACACGGCGAATTCCAACACGTTTTAGAGACCCTGCGCAGTTGTCGCGGCCATCGGAACATGACGGCCGAGGCGCTGGGTATTACCCCCAGGGCGCTACGCTACAAGCTTGCCGAGATGCGGCGAAGAGGCATCATCACTGATGATGCATGACACTATTTTTATCACCTGGCACACACTATGGACACAATAACGAACACGCAGCAGGCAATGATGCAGCGTATGGCCACCATGCAAATAGCGGCCCAGCAACCTCTCATCGCCCCTCAGTCGCAAAACAACACGCAAGACACCTCGTTTGGACAGGTGTTTCACGCAGCCCTGAACGGCGTCGATCGTCAGCAGCAAGAGGCGGCAAATCTGGCGACGCAAATCGAAACGGGCGCCAGCGACGACCTGACCGGCGCGATGATCGCCAGTCAGAAAGCCAGCCTCAGCTTTTCGGCCCTTACCCAGGTCCGTAATAAGCTGATGACGGCCTATGACGAAGTCATGAAGATGCCTCTGTAAAGATGGGAAGCGACGAGCAACGCATGAGGCAAAAATTCAAAACCGTTTGGGCCACGATTAGCCAACAATTACCCACCGTCAGCCCCTTACGGGGTAAAAGCACCCAGTTCATGCTGCTGGGGTTGCTGGCCTGTCTGCTGACGGTACTGGTAGTCCTGTTTCTCTGGTCTTTCCAGGGGAATTATCGTCCGCTTTACGGGCAGCAGGAGCACTTTGACAGCGCCCAGATTATGTCTGTACTCGACCAGGAGAATATCCCCTATCGCCTGATGGAAACCACCGGACAGGTGCTGGTGGAAGAGGATCGTCTGTCGCAGGCGCGCATGCTGCTGGCGGCCAAAGGGGTGCAGGCCAAACTGCCGGTCGGACTGGATATGCTGGAGCAGGAGTCAACCCTGGGAACCAGCCAGTTTGTCGAAAATGCCCGTTATCGGCGTGGGTTGGAAGGGGAACTGGCCCGCACCATCATGGGGTTGCAGGGGGTTGATTACGCAAGAGTACATCTGGCGATTCCCGATAAGCTTATCTTCCTGCGCAACAATGAAGAACTCCCTTCAGCGTCCGTCATGCTGGAGTTGTCTCCGTCTACCCGGATGGAGCCAGGGCAGGTACTGGCGATTGTCAACCTGATTAAGGGCAGCGTGTCCAACCTCGCCGTCAAAGATATCTCGGTGGTCGACCAGTATGGCAATTTGCTGACTCAGGATCTGAACGACGAGCTTTCCGGCGCGAAATTGACCGTCCATCAACTGGACTACCAAAAGCAGGTTGAGCGCAGCTACGAACGTCGCGTCAGCGAGATGCTGCGACCGGTGCTTGGCGCCAACAACTATAAGGTGCAGGTCACCGCGCAACTGGCCTTCGACGCGGTGGAAGAGACCCGGGAATCCCTCGGCGAAAGCCCCATTGTGCGCGAAGAGCGTTTGCAGAAAGATTCTTCGCAGGGCGGGCAACTGAGCGGTATTCCTGGCGCGCTGAGCAACCGTCCTCCGGTGACGGACCCGCAAGTGCAGGGCAATCCGCCGCAGACTCCGCCGGCAACGGCTGAACGTATGGTCAATGAGCGTGACGAGCAGCAACGTCGTTACGACGTGGGCCGTACTATCACGCACACCAAATACCAGCAGGGTCGTCTGAATAACCTCAGCGTCTCCGTGGTGCTCAACCAGACGGTATCGCCGGAGAAAGGCTGGAGCGCCGAGCAACTGACCAACATCCGGCAGATGGCGCAGGATGCGGTCGGCTTCAATAAAGAGCGGGGCGACCAGTTCAGCCTTAATGTCCTTCCCTTCTCGGAGGATGGCATCAACCCGTCGCTGGACAGCAAGTGGTGGCAGGACCCGGTCTTGCTGATTTACGCCCGTTATCTGATCGGCACCATTCTTGGTCTGTGCCTGATTTTCTTCGTCATTCGTAAGCTGATGCAGCACCTGATACAGCGTACTCCGGCGATGGTCACCGCCGAATCAACGCCCGAGCCGATGGGTGGTGGGGCGTCTGTCGGTAAGGAGGAAGATGAATACTTCAGGAAGCATAACCGCAACTTTAGGTTTGATAACCTGAATGAACTCCCTGATACGAATTCGCCGTTGCGGGATAAGTTGGCTCACCTTCAACTGCTGGCGGACCATGATCCCAAGCGGGTGGCGGAAGTGTTGGAACAGTGGATGAATAGCAGGTGATAACGAGCCATGAGTGACGAAACAGAACAACAACCGCTCAAAAATGCCGAGCAGGCTGGATTATTACTGCTGACGCTCAGCGAGCATCAGGCGGGCAACATATTGCGAAGCCTGAGCCGCGAGCATGTCCAGGAGATTGTCCGGGCGATGACCGAACTGGGGCATGTTAAGAATCAGCATCTGGAAAAGGCGCTGTATCGCATGTTCATCGACTATCGCGAGCTGAGCGGTGTTTCCCGCGCTTCTCGTGGGTTTCTGGAGAGAACCCTGGACGTCGCCCTTGGGCCTGAGCTGGCCAAAGGGGTGATAAACGACGTCTATGGCGAGCAGATCCGGGAAAATATGCACCAGCTTCAGTGGATCTCCCCGGCGCTGATCGCCTCTAACCTGCAACATGAAATGTTGCCTTTGCAGGCGACCTTCCTTGCCTTGTTGCCGCAGGAGGTGTCCGCAGAGGTGATGAAGTTCCTGCCGCAGGCGCAGCACGAACGGTTGATCCTGAATATGGCCAACCTGCGTGAAATTAACCAGAACATGGTCGCGGAACTGGAGAAGATCATTCAGCAGTGCCTGACGATGGTTCAGCAGGGCGTGCAAACGTCGGTGAGCGGCGTCGAGCAGGCGGCGAGCCTGATTTCTCGTTATCACGGCAACAGCGCCGAATTGCTACAGACCGTGCGCGAGCATAATCAGGGGCTGGCTGAAGAAATAGAAAACAACATGTACCGCTTCTCCATCCTTGAGCGCCAACCTGAAGCCACCATCGTGAGGCTTTGTCAGGAAGTCGAGCCTGAGGTTTGGGCGAAGGCCATCAAAGGGGCTTCTCCGTCCCTGCGCCAGGCCATACTGCGCTGTCTGCCGAAACGGCAGGCCAACGCCATCCTTGATCAGATGCAAGTGTTGGGGGGACTTCCCGCCAGCGTGGTCAGGGGGGCGGAAGCCGAGATCATGGCCAAAGTACGTGAACTCATCGCGGAGAATGAAAAAGCGGAAGAGGGGGAACCCTTCGAGTTCCGCCTTTTCGAAGAGAAGGTGCTGGAGTAACCCATGGCGCAGCAGAGTAAAAAAGACAGCAATCCGCGCAGCGTCCATCGCTACCATTTTCCGCCTCTCTCCTCCGGGACATCCCCGCAGGAGGAGCCGCATTACGACTCGCCGCAGCAGCTCACGGCCAAATATCAGGCCCTGATGGAAGAAGGGCGCGAGGCCGGTTTTGCTGAAGGCGTGCGCAAGGGGCTGGAGCAGGGTCAGCAGTTAGGGCAGGAGCGCGGTTTTCAGACCGGGGTACTGGAAGGGCGCGAAGCGGGGATCCAACAGGCCCTGGCGGAGTGCAAACCCCGGCAGGATGAGGCCTTGCAGCAGATAGCGCAACTTCACCACGCGCTTGAGTCCGCTCTGAAGGAGACGCAGGCCTGGCAGCGGGAAAGTCTCTGCCGTCTGGTGTCACAGGTGTGTCGCCAGGTGTTGCGCGCCGAACTTGCCCTTAAGCCGACGCAGATCCTGCCTCTCATCGAAGAGACGCTGGCCTTGTTACCTAAGCCGCAGGAGTCTGTCTCCATTCACCTGGATCCTGGCACTCACGCCCTGCTCAAGGAGTTCGCGGCGGAATCGCTGGAGGGTTGGTCGCTGCAGTCCGATCCTCAACTTTCGCCGGGGAGCTTCCATATCCAGACGGGGCTGGCCGAGGCGGAAAGCCAACTGGATACGCGCATTGACCAGTGTGTCGAGCAGGTGCGTCGGCAGTTGGCGCAAGCGCCTGAACTGAACGATCAAGAGCAGGAACTCCCCGCCGCCGCGCCGCAAAACTTGCCATGGGGCGAGGAGGATCTCGTGTCCACCCTCTCACTACCAGCGGACAAGTTCAGCGACGACGATTTCAGGGCCTGAGCCAATGCGTTCGCTGCATAACTTGCTCAACCGACTCGAACAGGAAGACTATCGGGTGCCACCGGCCAACATCTACGGACGGCTGGTGCGCGTCACGGGTTTGCTGCTGGAGGTCACGGGATGCCGCCTTTCTATCGGCCAAAGCGCGCTGGTGGAAACGGGAAATGGGAGCTGGCTTGAGACAGAAGTCGTCGGGTTCAATCAGGAGCGTACCTTTCTGATGCCCCTGGAGCAGGTCACGGGTCTGTTCCCTGGTGCCCGCGTTTCTGCGCAGACCGATGACAGCGAGTTGACCGTGGGGCCAGCGCTGCTTGGCCGCATCCTCGACGGTCTGGGGCGTCCTCTGGATGGCCTTGGTCCTCTGGAGGGGGAGCGCATCACCTTACATCAGCCGCCCCTTAACCCGCTTGCACGGCAACCCATCACCACCCCTCTGGATGTTGGCGTTAAGGCGATCAACGGCGTGCTGCCGCTCGGTCGCGGTCAGCGTATTGGGTTGTTTGCCGGCAGCGGCGTCGGTAAAAGCGTGTTGCTCAGCATGATGGCCCGCTATACCGATGCGGATGTGGTGGTGGTCGGTCTGATTGGGGAGCGTGGGCGCGAGGTGGCCGAATTCTTACAGCATACGCTGGGAGAAGAAGGGCGTCGCAAAGCGGTCGTCGTGGTCGCGCCAGCAGATGTCTCGCCCCTGTTAAGACTCCGGGCCTCGCAGGTCTCTCACCGGATTGCCGAGCATTTTCGCGATCAGGGTAAGCACGTATTGCTGCTGATGGATTCTCTGACGCGCTATGCCATCGCCCAGCGGGAAATCGCCCTGTCGCTCGGCGAACCGCCAGCGACCAAAGGATACCCACCGTCGGTCTTCACCCAACTGCCGCAACTGGTAGAGCGGGCGGGCAATGGTTATCACCCGGAAGGCAGCCTCAGCGCTATCTACACGGTGCTGGTGGAAGGGGATGACCACAACGATCCGATCGCTGACGCAGCGCGGGCCATTCTCGACGGCCATATTGTTTTGCGCCGCGATATCGCTGAGCAGGGCATTTACCCGGCCATTGATGTGGCGTCCTCGGCCAGCCGCGTTATCCCGCTTATCTGTAATGCCGCTCAGGTGCGTCAGATACAAAAATTTCGCCGCTATTACAGCCTGTATCAGCAGGTGCGCGAGCTGATCCCGCTGGGCGGCTATCAGGCGGGGCACGATGACGAAATGGACAACGCCGTCGCCCTGTTTCCGCAGATGCTGGAGTACCTGCAACAGCCCGGCGAGCAGGGGGTCACCTTATCGCAGACCCAGGCGTTATTGCACACGCTGATGGACGCGGATAAACGATGAAAGCGCTGCGCCAGTTGCACCGGTTGCAAAATCGCAAACTGGACACGGAGAGTAAGACGCTCACCGTGCTGGAGACGCGCAAAACGGAGCTGCAACGTTCGCTGGACGCGCTGGGGCAGTATCAACGTGAAATGTCGCGCCTGCCGGACTATACCCCGGCATTCGCCCTGCATAACCGCAGCATTATGCACCGCCAGTTGGGCGAACTGATTGATAAGCAGCACGACGAGCAGACCACGCTCACCCTCTCCATAGCGCAGCAGAAAAAAGAAGTGCTGCGTGCGTTTGTCGCCAGGAAAAGCAGCGAAATCATGCTGGAACGACGACAGGCGCGCGAAGCGCAGGAAGCGCAGAGGCGTGAGCAAAAGGCACTGGATGAACTGGCCGTTAACCGGGCGCGGCTCGCCATCCAGGATGGGCATTAAGCCCCGGACTCACCCCCCACTTTTTTTGCATCAATAATAGTGAGACACACAACATCATGAGTAAGCCGCTTAAGATTGCCATCGACGACGGTTCAACCAACGTAAAAGTCAGCTGGATTGCTAACAAAACCCTGAAGAGCATCATCTCTCCCAACTCCTTTCGCAAGGACTGGAAAAGTGCCGCCCTGCTGAAGGGCAAGCAGGTCTACAACTATGAAATTGGGATTAACAAGTACACGTATGACCCGACGTCGGAAAAATCGCTCTCCACGACGCATATCGACTACCAGTACGGCGACCTGAATCTGCTGGCGGTCCATCATGCCTTGCTGCAGACGGGTCTTCCCCCTTGCGATGTGGCGATTACCGTGACTCTGCCTATCACCGAGTACTATCAGCAGGACGATTGTCAGCGTAATGAAGCCAATGTTGAGCGCAAAAAGCAGAACCTGATGCGCGCCATCAGCCTCAACAAGGGCGAATTGTTCAATATTGTCAGCGTTGACGTCATGCCTGAGAGCCTGCCTGCGGTGCTTACCCGTCTGATGAACTCGGGCGTAAACCCTTATACGAAAACGCTGGTCATCGACTGTGGCGGGACAACGCTGGATATGGGGCTTATCGTCGGCGAATTTGATGAAATCTCTGAAGTTTACGGCAATCGCGCGCTCGGCGTTTCTCTGGTGACCGATGCGGCGCGTACCGCGCTGGCCGCGGCCGACAGCGATTCCAGCTATTTGGTGGCGAACGAGCTTATCAAACGCCGTCACGACGCCCGTTTTGTGCGCGAAGTGATTAACGACGAGTCCCAGATCCCCCGCATTCTGGAGAAGCTTGAACGTAAAATCGAGGAACTGGGGCACTTTGTCGCCGAAGAAGCGAAGAAATTTTCCCGCAATCCAAACCGGGTCTACCTGGTCGGCGGCGGTGCTGCCCTGATCTACCCGGTCATCCAGGCCAGCTACCCCACGCTTGGGGAGCGCGTCATCCTGGTCGATGCGTCTCAATCCGCGCTCTCTCGCGAAATCTGCCTCTATATCAGCGATGAAGATCAGGTATTCAGCGAGACGCCCGTCATGCTAGAGGTTGGCAATGTCTAATCCGGTCGGAGAGGTGCAAATTACCCTCAAGCTGGATCCACGCCAGGCGAGCGATCGCCTGGCGCTGGCGACGTTACAGCGCTGGTATCAGCGTGGCAGCCTGCTTAACAGCGATGATGACGCTTTTGATTTCTTTGCGCTGCGCCTCCATAAGGACATCTACCTTTCCGGGGTGTATCTGAGCCTGCTGGAGCCTGAGCTGGTGAAATGCTTCTCCCGGAATTTGCAGTTAAATTGCCTGACCCCGGCGTTCTTTTATCACGCGCTGGAGGCGCAGGGGCTTACGCCTGATGTCGCGTTGCCGACTTCCGCGGGACTTGACCCGCTGCCCACCGACGCGCTGGCGGATCTGCATACCCAGGTGAGCAGGTTACAGCAGCAGTTGCAGGAGCAACGTGAGCTGTTGCAACAGCAGGCGCGCCTGCTCGATATACTGACCAACGCGGGCGCTACGGCGCCGTCCACCCCGAAAGGGGAGCATACCCAGACCGCTCAGCGCGACGGCGACGTTCAGCTACACGACCTCTCGGCGACGGCGGCGAAGGTTCGCAAAGTACGGGAAAAAGGGGTTTTCTGACGCCATGAGATATCTGCTTAGCCTGCTTCTGCTGCCTCTTCCGGCGCTGGCAACCCCGCTGAGCCAAGGGGGGGCGACCTTCAAATCCTGGCTTATCACCTGCCTCGCGGTGTGTTCGATTGGCGCGCTGGTCTTTCTGCTGGCGAAGAAGAAAGCGCGGGCCGCCAGGTACCGCGGCGGGGAGATGCGGGTGCAGTCTGTTTTGTCGCTGGGTATGAAGGAGAAACTGATCCTGGTGCAGGTGGACGATCAGCGCTTGCTGCTGGGGGTGACCCCGCAGCAAATCACGCTGATAAGCAATTTAACCCCAGCCAGCCATCAGAATACGCCTGAAACCTTCGCGCAACGGTTTGAAACCACCGGAACGCCAGACGCACCTGACGCGAATCACCGATAATCCGGTGCGGTTAGGGCGCAGGGCGAGGCGGCTTATCGGCTTCCCCCTGACTCCACTGGCTTCGCGGCGCTATCCTGGCGCGCCAGTGCGGCGTGACGGCCTGGGGGCTTGTCGCTTTCTGCGGATTTTTCTCCTGCGCGCGCCTGGGGTCTACCTCCATGCGTTCCGCGTAGAGATCCACTGAGCCGGGCGTCTGTTGTACCAGACCCACTCCCCACCCCAGATTTTTCAGCTCTTTATCGGTAAGCGCCCGCCGTTCAGCAATCAGGAGGGGCGTTTTTTCTTCCGGCAGGGGGAGCGTGCGGTTACGCGTTCCGAGTACCTGTTGCGCCTGTTTTCCCCAGCCAGCCGGCATCAGTAGCGCAACCCGGCTGCCCCGGGGCGCGACGGCATTTTCCAGACCGGCATTGTAAAAATTCAGCTCTTCCGCGGGGCGGCCCATCTGTCTGGCAAGCCAGGACAGACTGATGCCGTCTTCGACATGCAGGGCGACAAGACGCGACGCTTCAGGCACGGCCCGCAGCTGGATTTTGCCCGCCCGGTACAATCGCACCAGCGCCAGCAGTTTGGGGACATACTGCCGGGTCTCATCCGGCAGTGACAGGGACCAGAAATCGGTCTGCCGCCCTTTGGCGCTGTTTTGCGCGATTGCCGCCTGAACCGTTCCTTCCCCGGCGTTGTAAGCGGCCAGGGCAAGCAGCCAGTCGCGTTCGAACAGGTTGTAGAGATAGTTCAAATAATTCAGCGCGCCGCGGGTCGAGGCCATCAAATCCTTACGTCCGTTAAACCAGTCATAGCTAATGACGCCGTACTGACGCGCGGTCTTGGGCATCAACTGCCAGGGCCCCATCGCACCCACTGACGATTCGGCATGGGGGTTATAGCCGCTCTCGATAAGGGGCACAAACAGCAGCTCCAGCGGCAGCTTGCGTCGCTGGAGCTGCGTGACGATAAAGCGAATGGAAGGGGCTGAGCGGTTCATTATCCCCTGGATGCTGGCAATATTTTTGTTGTAGAGATTCTCGTATAAGGCCACATCCGGATGGCGCGCCTGCCAGCTCATGGCAGGCGTTTTTATCCTCAATGGGGCCTCTTGCGACAAGAGCGGCCCTGACAGGGTCAACAGGAACCCTGCCAGCAGCGCGTTAACCCAGGATCCCTTTGACTTCGATATGGAGTTCATCGGGAACCTCATTGAATGACAACACGTGCAAACCCTTAGCAAAGGTGCGCGCGTAGCGGGCGAGCAGAGGGCGTAATTGCGGCAACACCAGCAGAATAGGCGACCATCCCTGCAACGACATTTGCTCTTTGACGCTGGGCATCCGGTTTTGCAACTGAGCCAGCAACTGAGGCTCGATGGGGAAGCTGTCTGCCGGAATGCCGCCGTTGCGTTGCGCCTGGGTCGCCGCATTGAGCAGCATGTTCTCCAGTTCATCGGAGAGGGTGAACACCTGCACGGTCGTCGTATTACCGATAAGGCCATGCAGAATGGTGTGGCGCAGCGCGCAGCGAACTTCGGCGGCGAGCAGCAGCGGATCTTTGGTCAGCTCGGCGCCATCCACCATGCTCTGGGCCATCGTCCGTACATCCATCAACGACACCTGGTCAGTCAGCAGATAGCGGTAGACTTTCAACTGCTGGGTCGACGTCAGCCGGGTCGAGAGCTCTTCGGCAAGTTTCGGGGCCAACTGGCTGAGCCGTTGTTGCAGATGATGTACATCGTCGAGTTGCAACAAGGCGCCGATATTGCCGCGGATAACCTTGCTGATGTGAGTCCCGATGATGGTGGCGATGTCGACAACCGAGTAACCCAGGTTCAGCGCCTTGGCTTTATCGCCGGGTTGGATCCATACCGCATCCATCCCGTAAACCGGTTCTTTGGTCAGAAATCCAGGGATTTCCCCCAACAGTTCGCCGGAGTTGATCGCCATGAGTTTGTCCAGCATGACGTCTGCGACGGTGACTTTTACCCCGTTGAGGTAGATGGCGTACTGGTTGGGCTTGAGCCCCATGTTGTCCCTGACCCGCACTTCGGGCAGCAGAAAACCGGCCTGTTCGGAAAGCGTCTGGCGCACGCCGCGCAGGCGTTGCAGCAGTTCGGCTCCTTTGTCCCGATCGACGAGATAGATCAACTGATAACCCAACTCTAGCCTGAGCAGGTCGGTATAGGGGATATCGCCCCACTTCAGTTCATTTTCCAGCGGGCGAGTAAACCGCTCCATCTGATCCTGATCGGCAGGGGCAATCTTTTCCGCTTTGTGCTGTCGGCTACGCCAGGCCGCCCAGCCCAGGAGACCGGCAAACAGGAGGAAGACCAGCGTCGGCATCCCCGGTACCAGCCCCATCACCAGCATGACGGCCGCCGCGGTCAAAATCACCGGCGGGGAGGCGAGCAGCTGTTCGCGGAACTGGACGGTGATATCGTCGTCTGAATCGGAGACGCGGGTGACCACGATGGCTGCGGACACCGCCAGCATCAGTGACGGGATCTGGGCGACCAGGCCATCACCAATTGAGAGGAGGCTATAGACCCCCATCGCATCGGAGAAGCTGAGGCCATGCTGGAATACGCCGATAGCCACGCCGCCGAAAAGGTTGATAAACAGGATCAGCAGACCTGCGATCGCATCCCCTTTAACAAACTTGGAGGCGCCGTCCATTGAGCCATAGAAATCGGCTTCCAGGGCTATCTCGTCCCGGCGCTCTTTCGCCTGACGCTGATCGATCATGCCTGCGTTCAGATCGGCATCGATAGCCATCTGTTTGCCGGGCAAGGCATCCAGGGTAAAGCGGGCGGCAACTTCCGAAATACGCTCGCTCCCTTTGGTAATAACGATGAAGTTAATGATCATCAGGATCAAGAACACCACCATCCCCACCACATAGTTGCCGCCGATAACCACTTTACCGAAGGACTCGACGACCTTACCGGCGGCATCGGGCGATTCATGACCGAACTGCAGCACCACGCGAGTTGACGCCACGTTCAGACACAAACGGAGCAACGTGGCGATCAGCAGCACGGTGGGGAAGACAGAGAAGTCGAGCGGTCGTCGAATAGACAGGGCGACCAGCAGCACTATCATGGATAGCACGATGTTGAAGGTGAAGAAGCCATCCAGCAAAAACGCGGGCAACGGCAGTACGATCATCGCCAGCAGCGACAGGATGAGCAAAGGGATCGCGATAAAGCTACGCGAAGTACCTGAAAAAAGGGTGGTCAAACGTTTCACGGGTCACCATCAATATCGTAATGAATCGGGTATCTCGACTGACGAGAGCGGGGCGGGTTGGTCGCCCTTCCCGAGACGAAAGGCCTTCAGACGTAATACATGGTGCAGAATTTGCGCCATGATGACGTACAGACCCGGCGGGATCTGTTGATTTACACGGGTGGTGTAATAGACGGAACGGGCCAGCGCCGGTATCTCCAGCACCTCAATTCCCAGCGACTGCGCGAGCGATCGCATGTGTAGCGCCATCTGGTCTTCCCCTTTGGCGATAACAAAAGGGGCGTCGCACTGCGCGGGATCATATTTGATAGCCACGGCATAGTGCGTCGGGTTGGTGAGCACGACACTGGCGTCGGGCAGGGTGCGCCGCATTGAACGCATCGCCATGGACATCTGGATGCGCCGGATACGCCCTTTTATCTCCGGGTTGCCCTGCAAATTCTTGTGCTCTTCTTTCAGCTCCTGTTTACTCATGCGCAGCCCGCGCAGATGGTTCCACAGTTGGTAGGGGGCATCGAGCAGACCAATCGCCAGCATCGTCAGCGCCATATAAAAAATACCGTCCACCAACAGCTCAATCCCCAGTTGGGTCGCATTATTCAACCCGACGTAATAGAGGGCGACGATGGCGTCAGTATTGGCCCTGACGTAGAGCAACATGGCGGCGGCAACCGCCACAATCTTCAGGACTGACTTGGCAAACTCCATCAGAGACTGAACGCCCAGGATCCGTTTGAACCCCTTCAGGGGGTTTATTTTGGAAAAACGGGGAACCAGAGGGTCCAGGGAAAAATTCCAGCCGCCCATTATTGTGTGCGCCGCGACGCCGAGAATGATGATAAGCCCCGTCAGCGGCAGCAAAGACAGCAGCATCTCCAGGAGACTCTGGCCAAGATGCGCGAGCATCTGGGCGGGGTCGTTGACCTCTTCACGGCTCAGCGACAGGTTAAAGCGCAATATCCGCTCTAAGGCGTCGCCCATTTTGGTAAAAAGGGGCAGCGCGATGGAGACGACGGCGACCAGGCTGATGGCCATGGCCAAATCCCTGGACCTGGGAACCTGCCCCTTCGCTCGCGCTTTGCCCAGTCGATGCGACGAGGGTTTTTCGGTCTTTTCTGTACTCATCCCTTTCCTCCGTAATAGCTGCGCACGCTGAGGAAAATGTCCTGCGCCAGGCTGGCAAATCGGTCAGGCAACCCGCTTATCGTCAACAGGATGCAAAATAATCCGCAGATGAGCGCCATGGGAAAACCCAGCACGAAGATGTTAAGAGAGGGCGCGACTCTGGAGAGCACGCCAAAGGTGAAGTTGACCAGATACATGGCTGTCATGGCGGGTAATGACAGCATCAGCGCTGCGGCCATCAGCCAGGAGAAGAGCTGAATAAGCGAGGCGGCATTCACCTCAAACAGACCTGCGCCGACGTGCCAAACCCTGAAGCTCTCTACCAGCACTTCCAGCATCACCAGATGGCCGTTCATGCTGGCGTAGAGCAGCAGGCCCATATTGCTAAAGAAGCTGCCCAATACCGGTATGGCAAGGCCATTGATAGGGTCATTCATGCGCGCCATACTCAGCCCCATCTGCATGGAGAGCAATTCGCCGGTGAGCACTAATACCTGAATAAGGCAAACCGGAAACAACGCCATCATGGTTCCCAGGAAGATCTGCTCCAGGCTCAGAAAAATGGCGTGCAGCGACAGCGGGTCGACGGCTGGCATGGCGGGTAACAAGGGGGCCGCGAGTATGGCGAGAAGCAGCGCCAGCAGGATCCGCACCTGGATGGGGATCAGCGGATACCCCAGTAGCGGCAGGACGGCAAAGGCGCTCCCTATGCGTAAAAATGGCCACCAGACGCGCCCGCATGTCTGTAATAATTCCGTGGCGGAAATTTCTAACATGATCAGTGCAGGGAGGAGAGAATGAACTGATTGATGCTGTGAAAGAGCTCCAGCACCTGTCTGACCATCCACTGCCCTGCAAAGATGATCACTAATACGGTTACGACGAAACGGGGCAGGAAGCTCAGGGTTTGCTCCTGAATTTGGGTCACCGCCTGAATGATGCTGACCAGCAACCCGACCAGCATGCCGGGTAAAACAAGGACGCAGACGAGCATAATGAGAGTGGTGGTGACCTCCACCATCATCGCCATCAGTGTATCGGGCGTCACTGGATCCCCCCAAAACTCATGGAAAGGGTATTGACCACCATGCTCCAGCCATCCGCAAGGACGAACACCATCAGCTTGATTGGCAGGGAGATTATCACCGGGGAGAGCATCATCATCCCCATCGACATCAGCACTGTCGCCACCACCATGTCGATGACCACGAACGGAATAAACAGCATGAAGCCTATCTGAAATGCCGTCTTCAGCTCACTCAGCACAAACGCGGGCATCAGGATAAAGAAATTGACCTCCTGTACGGAGGTTGTGCGAGGTTCTCCGGCCACCCGCAACATCAGGTCCAGGTCCGTCTTTCGGGTCTGCGCCAGCATAAATTTGCGGATCGGTTGCTCCGCCCGGGAGACCGCCTGCACCAGCGTCATCTTGTCCTCGTCATAGGGGACAAACGCATTCTGATAGATGTCCTGCCAGATGGGTTTCATCAGCAGCACCGTCATGCTGAGCGCAATCGAAATCAACAACCGGTTGGGCGGCGAACTCTGTAAGCCTATCGCCTGGCGCAGTATCCCCAGGACGATGATGATGCGGGTGAAGCAGGTCATCAGCAGCAGCATGGAGGGGATCAACCCCAACATGGTCATCAGCAACAGGACCTGTAACTTGACGGAATAGTCCTGTTGTCCCTCTCCGTTGGTGATGGTCAGAAGAGGGACATCGCTGGCGAACGCGGCGACGGGGAATACAGTCAGCAACAGGAGGAGTACAGCTCTCATCACATCAGGCCAGCGTTGACCAGTTAATGTCGTCGAACAGTTCGGTCATCCGTAGCCCATAATGACCGTCCACGATGACCACTTCGGCGGCGCCGATCAAAATGCCGTTAACCTTCACATCCAGGGACTGATGGCTCAGTTTGTTCATCTGGACGACGGCGCCCTCCGCCAGAGTCATCAACTCCTCCAGGGGGATCTCGGTGCTGGCTACCTCAAGGGAGAGGTTGACTGGCAGGCGATGAAAGAAGGACAACGGGCGTTTTTCAACCACTTTCTCCGCCGGTTCGCTTTCGCTGAATCCTTCTTCACCGCTGGCAAACAGATCGTCGAAACCCTCGACGTCCAGCCCAGCCATATCCAGTTCTATATTCGACGTTTTAGCCATTTAAAATCTCCAGAGGGTGTTCAGGATGTCTGTTGAGACACATCGTGCAGTTGAAATACCAGGTGTCCATTACGGTCATAGAGGCGACCCGCACCCATAGAGAAATTGCCACAACCCAGCGTGACCCGCTCCTGCAATACAATGGGCAGGATCTCCCCTTGCAGCAGTTGCTCCAGTTCGACGATCGTGAGTTTGGTGCTGAGCAATGTTGTTTTTAGCTGAACCGGAATGCGTCGCAGCGATTCTTCCAGTTGAAGCCGGGTAATGGGGGGAGCAACCGGAAGTTGGTCGCCACTCTTCTCCAGCAATTCAGCAAACGTCGTATGCCAATAAAGGGTGAGCGGCCAGGTTTGATCCTGAAACACAAGCTGCATCGTCAGGCACAGCCCTTTCTTCTCCGGGGAATCGGAAGGCTGCTGCTGCCAGCTCAACGCCTGTAAACCTGGGGATTCCGCGATAACGCCCTGGATCAGGGGCTGTCCCAGTTGATGTAAAAAACGCAGCTCTGTTTCACTCGGCGGCTGGTGGTCGCTCATCTCCTGGCCGAAACCTGAGTTGAGCCCCAGCGTTGCCTCTGTCATGGCGGTGACTGCGGGTCTCGGTATGCCGAAGCGGAACATCTTGCGGGCCCGTCCGTTGAGCGGCGCCAGCGCGGCGCACCAAATCCACGGGGTTTGTTCCTGGGCTGACAATTCACGAAACCTCAGTTCGACAGGTTCGATGCGCAGACAGCCGATTGAGCGCAGGAATTGCCCCAGCATGATGGAAATACGCTCCATTGCACCGTCTACATAGGTTTGCAATAAGCGGATTTCCTGTTCTTGTCCCAACTCCATGGTCGGGTATCGCTTGCCTTGCTCTGGCGCAATGACGCGGCTTTTATCTGTTTTTGTTTGGTTAACCATGTAGTTAAATGGCTCAATCAACGTGAGCGCGCAATAAAATGCAGAATTAAAATTGCGTTCATTTTAATGGCGAATGCCAAACAGGGGCTGTACAGCTCTCCAGTTTTTCCCGGGCTATCTCTTCTGAATGTTAAGAAAGGATTTATCGTTTTGAGGTCCCGGAAGTTCATCAAGCATTACCCACAGATACTGGCGTAACAACAGATGCGGGCTATTGGCAATTAACGAGAGTATGGAAGGGAGGAGGGTATTATCCACGGTGACGCCACAAGGTACGATAAAATTATTTTCGGGGATATATTGACAAGAATCGTCTTAATAAAAATCGTTGTTTATTTATAAATTTGTTAATTTAATTAATATTAATTGTTGTGTTTAATTTGGTGGCTTAGTGAATAAAATTCTCATTTATCTCATTAGCTCTGATACGCTTTCATTCAAAAGTGTTTAATTCTTCGGTTTGATCTTTTTTTGGATTTAGATTCTACCGCTGTTACTGGTCTTACCTCGAATACCTCTCGTATTTTTGCTGCTGAACCAGACGTTAATATTTCTCCTGGCATTCTGTTTGACATTAGTTGCTATTTACCACCCCCTGGCAAATTCAACTGTTGAAGAAAAGTTCGGTAAAAATAAAAGGTCAAGATATGAATACGATATATCGATTAGTCTGGAGCAATCGTCTGCAGGCAACGGTTGTTGCGCCTGAATTTGCGAAAGGAAAGGGTAAGGGTGGATTAGTTTCAAAAGTCGCTTTGGTGGCGGGTGTGGCTCTGCTTGCCAGCCAGAATGCCTTCGCGTTTAACCCCATTGGCGCAGGAGCGACATCAGCGACAGTGACCTCTCCTGGGGCCGCGGGAAACCTGGTGATCGGTGACAACGCCTCTGCGACAAACACCACGCAAACCTGTGGCAATTCAACAGATATTCTGGGTAATCCGTATCTGAATGGCGGCTGTGCATCAGCCACGGTTATTGGCAATAATGCGACGAATAACGGCTATGCGGCGTCATTGGTACTGGGTGAAAGCGCACAGGTTACTGGGACAGGTTCTACGGCGCTAGGGGATTTGAGTACCGCAGCAGGTAATTCATTGGCGGCGGGGTTCCAGTCAGAAGCATTAGGCTTAGGGTCAACGGCTCTGGGGCAGGGCGCGACGGCAAAAGGTAATAATTCCGTAGCGATTGGTAACGGCGCATTTACCAGCGGTAGTCAGAGCATTGCATTAGGGTTGAATGCCGGTCAGGGAGAAGGCTCTAACCCTATTGTTGGCACAACCTTTGGTAACGAGGGTGAAAATATTTCCATTGGCGATACTGCTGGCAATAACGTTTTAGGGGCAGGAAACCTGGCATTGGGTAATTACAGCGGTGGTAATGTATCCGGTGATGAAAACGTCACCTTTGGTCCTGGTTCTGGCTCGAATGTATACGGTTTCGATAACGTTTCGATTGGCCCGGGTTCGGGGAACAGTATTAATGGTGGTGTCAATACTGGCAACAACAATACCGCTGTCGGACCACATGCTGGTAATAATATAATTGGCGGTGGAAACGTGGCGTTAGGTGAGGATGCCGGTAACAACGTCAGTGCGAATCAGACGGTCAGTATCGGCCATGTTGCTAATGCAGGTGGTGATGGGTCCGTTGCAATTGGTAATAATTCAACGGTAGGTGCGGGGGTTTTTAACTCGATTGCACAGGGTACAGCTGCATCGGTGACCGGAAACTCAAGTATTGGTATCGGTCAGAATACAAACGTCTCAGGCTCTCAGTCTGTGACGGTTGGTTATGAATCGACGGTTGCAGGTTCCAATGCCGGTAACCTCGGGGTATCCAGTACCATTAATGGTAACAATAGTTATGCCGTGGGTAATAATAACAAGATTGATGCGAATAATGTCGTGGCGCTGGGTAATGGTATTACGATCGCGGCAGGGTTGGATAACTCCGTTGCCCTGGGTTCGGGGACAAGCGTTGCCGCTGCGGTGGGAACGTCCTCAACGATCCTGAATGGTACGACTTACAGTTTTGCCGGTAACTCCCCGATTGCGACTGTCAGCGTTGGCGCAGCGGGCACAGAACGTACCCTCACGAATCTGGCGGCAGGGCGAATCGATAGCCTGAGCACCGATGCCGTCAACGGTTCACAACTGTTTGCGACCAATACCGCATTAGGCGCGCTGGATTCCGGTGCGGTGAAATACGATCTCAACCCGGACGGTACGGTTAACTACAACAGCGTAACGCTGGGTGGACCTTCTTATAACAATACAACCCATACGGGCGGCACCACCATCACCAACGTGGCGGACGGTGTGGCGCCGAGCGATGCGGTGAATTTCTCGCAACTGACCCAGACCAACAACCAGATTACCAGTATCTATAACACCGGGACGAAGTACTTCCACGCCAACTCCACGGGGACGGACTCGTCAGC
>NZ_JAFAGS010000161.1 GCF_019237635.1 Pluralibacter sp. | reverse complement strand
CCGGCGCCAGGGCCTGTATGGTCCGCGCCTAACTACCTGCTGCTGCTCAGCCTGGCGGAGCAAGGGTTTGGCTGGTGCAAACTCCCCTGCGCGCTGGTTGACGAGTTTGCGCATCACCATGCGCTGGTGCCTCTTCAGGTACCCGGTTGGCCTGCCGCTATTTCTATCGATCTGGTCTGGAACAAGCGCTCTCCGCCAGGCGTTGCCGGACACTGGTTACGCACCCATCTCCAGCAAATGGCGTTGCCCTTAAGCGCTCCGGAGTGAGACGCTAGCGCATAAAATAAAAAAATGCTCACACAAAGTAATTATTTTTTCCAATGCCATCCCTTTTTTTTAAGTAAAAATCATGAGGTAAACTGGCGCGAAATTAATAGTTATCCTAGGGTTAAATCAGGCATCCATCTGTCGCAGCATTGCTTTCTTTAGAGCATAAAATAGGGCTGTTTGTGAAAGGAAAAGGATATGAACCCAGCCATTGCAACACGCATAATCCCCTTTTGCACGGCCTTTTCTGTTATTCCGTTGGCTAATGCAGTGACGGCGAATGGGACTTTTCAGGTGCTAATGACCATCGAAAAGGCCTGCACCGTCACCGCTGGCGCGTCTTCAAATATTAACCTGGGTTCCGTTAGCGCGACGGCGATAAATACCAGTGCGAGCAGCACCATCTCCGTTAACTGCTCAAAGTCTACACCCTATTTTATTGGTCTGGCCCCATCCGCGGCTAACGGCGGAAATACCACTGGCGCCGGGGCAATGTCATCGGTTGCTAACTCAGGTAGTAATAGCGACAAAGTCCCCTATCAGTTGAATCAAACCTCCGCCACAGGCCCCGTCTGGGGAAATACGGCGACCTCAACAACGGTAGGTAATGGCGTGGCGGCAAATGGTACTGGCCAAGCGCAAACCTTTACCGTTTTTGCCACCGCCGCCAGCGCAAATTTTACCCCCGACGATTATGCCGATACCGTTACCGTAAACGTCAACTATTAACACTTCCAGGAAAACGGATGAAACTCATAGTGCCTTTACCGCAGTGTGTCTGTGCGTGTCTGTTAGGAACTGTCATGACAGGAAACATTGCAGCGGCAAGCGGCCTACAGGTAGCACCGGTAACCCTGACGCTGCAAAGTACGCAAAATGCTGATGGTATCTGGTTAAGCAACGAAGGCGATAGCGCGATAAACGCGCAGGTGCGCGTCTGGCGCTGGACCCAGAGCGGCTATGCCGACATGCTTTCATCGTCACAAGGGTTAGCGATAAGTCCGCCGATGCTGGCGCTGGACCCGGGCGAACGCCAGCTTATCCGGGTCATTCGCACTGGGCCTGCGTCCGCACAGACAGAGGATGCTTACCGGTTGTCGATTGATGAACTGCCGCCGTCGAAATTACAGCGAAATAAACTCCAGTTTGTGCTGCGTTATTCGGTACCGGTCTTTATTCAGCCGGTCGCTCAAACGCAGGCATCCGCAAAGCTGCAATGGAAGCTACAGAATATTGACGGGAATACCTTTCTTGAAGTGAGCAATCGGGGAAACAGCCATGCACAGCTTTCCGCTGCGACCTTCACTGGCGATAGCGGAATCAGAAAAGTTATTTCACCAGGACTTCTGGGTTATGTTCTTCCGGGTTCAACTATGCGGTGGATATTATCCCCGTCTGCCAGTGGCGCATATCATGGCGGTAAAGTTGAAGTAACGATCAATGGTCAAAAAACAGTACAAAATCTCTGACTGGTCATATTGTCTGGTGAAGTTTTTTTTACTCAATGGCGTATTCATATCGGGAGTGGCGTCCGCGCAGGCGGTCAATAATAACCCCCATCAGCAAGTGGTTATTGATGATGCGACACCGCTTGTCGGGAATGATTTATATCTCGACGTCACTCTGAATGGAAATTCTGTGGGGCTGGTTCACCTGGGCTACGCCGATGGAAAATTATACGGCAGCGCAAAAACATTGCGGCAGTTGGGACTCCGCCTGCCGGCGAATACCGTAAACCCCGTCTGTCTGAATGATATTGCGCAGTTAAAAATCGACTATAACGTCAGGCAGCAGACACTGGCGCTGACGGCACCTCTCAGCCAGTTGGATCTCGCCACCACGCAGCTTAACTCGACCTCAGAAACGGGACCGGAGGCGTCAGCATCACGCGGGGCGCTGCTCAATTACGATATTTACGCGCAGCAGGGAAAGGAAAGTGTCGTCAATACCTTCAGCGAACTACGGGCCTTTAACGCCCTGGGGGTGTTCAGCACAACTCAGCTTACGCAGTATTCCACAGCCGCCAACGCAAATAACGCGTTTAACCGCCTTGATACCAGCTGGCGGTCATCCTTTCCGGATAAGATGCTGACGGTGACGCTCGGGGATACCTTGACCAGCTCGCTGCCGTGGTCGCGCCCTACCCGCATCGGGGGAATTCAGATAGGCACCGATTTTGCCCTTCGTCCGTATATGCCAACGACCCCGCTTCCGGCGTTCCTTGGTTCCGCGACCCTGCCGTCGAGCGTTGAGCTGTACGTCAACGGGGTGAAATACTACAACGGCGAGGTGCCAGCAGGCAGCTTTCAGATCAATACGATGCCGAATATCAGCGGCGCCGGTAATGCCCAGGTGATGATGACCGATGCCCTGGGCAGAACCTCGGTACAGAACTTCTCGTTTTATAATGACCAGCAGCTCCTGCGCGAAGGTCTGACATCATGGTCAGCCGAGCTGGGCGTGGTACGGGAAAATTACGGTTACGCCTCGTTTGATTATGCCAGCGCTCCGGCGCTGAGTGGCACCTGGCGACGGGGCATCAGCAACACCTTCACGATGGGGGTTCACGCAGAGGCAAGCGATGGTCTGATCAACGCCGGTTTCAGCAGCGACTGGGTTCCCGGCAGCCACAGCGGAACCCTCTCCACGGCGTTTGCCGTGAGCGCGGACGCCGGAGAAAACGGTTTTTTGTACGGTATTGGCTACCGCTGGTCCGGGGAAAAATTCAATTTCAGTACCAGCACAACCGCCACCTCCGGCGATTATCACGATGTTGCGACCCATTACGGCACACCGCCGCCATCGCTCACCAGCAATACCGTCATCGGCTATTCGCTGGAGTCCGCCGGTAACATCAGTCTGAGCTATCTGCAGTTTCGTTACCCGCAAGAGAGCGCGGTGCGATATGCCAACGCCAGCTGGTACAAATCCATTACCGACAATGTCTGGCTTAATGCCGGGTTCAATCAGAATATCGATGACACCCGGGACAGAAGTCTGTACCTGATGGTGACGGTCACCACTGGCGGAAACCTGAGCGCAAGCAGTACTGTGCAGCGCACCAATAATGACACGGGGTTACAGCTCAACGCCAGCCAGACGCCGCTGAGTGATGGCGGCTGGGGCTGGAACGTCGCCGCCAGCCAGCAGGCGTCGCAGCAAAGCGGCCAGGGGGAAGTGGGTTATTTGGGGCGTTACGGAAAAGTGTATACCGGTTTTAGCAGCCTCCCCGATAACCAGTATGGCTACGCGGGCGCGACCGGCTCGCTGGTCGCGATGGGCGGCGGGCTCTTTGCCGCACGGGAAATCAATAATGGCTTTGCCGTGGTGTCCACCGACGGCATTCCGGGGGTTCCTGTCAAGCTGGAGAATAACCTGGTCGGCACCAGCGACAATAATGGGTTGCTGCTGGTCACCTCGTTAAACAGCTATCAGAACAATCAGATAAGCATCGACCCGATGGATCTGCCGGCCAATATGCGTATAGCGCGGGTCAACGCTAACGCCACGCCCGCCGATCGCGCTGGCACGCTGGTGAAATTTGGCATCACCCCGGTGCGTGCCGGGCTGGTGATCCTCGTGGACGCAAGGGGAAATGTTATCCCGGAAGGCAGTACGGCGACCCCGGAGACCGGGAGCTGCCAGTCATCTGTCGTTGGTTTCGACGGCATGGCCTATTTCGACACGCTGGAGCTGCACAACCGTCTGCGGGTCAGCACCGATACGGGCACCTGCGCCGTCGCGTTTGACTATCCCGATAAAGTGAAAGGTATCGCGCAGATTGGCCCACTGGTATGTCGCTAAACAGACAGGAGGTTTTTGCATGAGGTTAAAAGAGAGGTTGATTATCGCCGGGTTGCTCTTCTGTCCGGGTATAAATTATGCCGTGACCTGCTCGGTGAATAACGTTCAGACAATCAATTTTGGCGCGGTTAACCCCCTTTCGGGCAGCGGGACGACGACGTCGATGACCTTTGGTTACTCCTGTACGAAGCAGGTGGGCGATGTACTGGCAGGCGTCAATCTCTGTTTCAATATCGGCGCCTCTGCGGTGAGCGGACAAGTGACTACGCGCAGCATGTCGTTTGCTGGCCCGCCCGCCAGCACACTCAACTACCAGTTGTATCAGGACAGCGGACACAGCACCCTGTGGGGAAGCCAGACTCAGGCGGGGACCAGTCCTCCGATGGTTCAGCTCACGTTGCTGGATCTCGTTCCCGTCACAGGGAGCCTGACGGTATATGGCCAAATTGCGACACCGCAAACGGCCGCCGCGCCGGGAAATTATCAGGACAACTATACCGCCGCGACGGCAAACGTGACGGTCAATATTGGCCTGCTGGCGCCCCCAACGACCTGCGGCAGTACCGTGGCGGCGACGTTCCCTTTCACGGTATCGGCCATAGTCACTAAGCAATGCAACATCAGCTATGCCAACAACCTTAATTTTGGCACGGTGAATCCAAAGCAAACTAACGTGACGACCTCAAACACGCTCGGCGTGGCATGCTCCAACAGCACGCCCTATACCATTGGGCTACAGCCCTCGAACGGCAACACGGCAGGCAACGGCGTCATGAAAGGCACCGGGAGCAATACCGATCAGGTTCCCTACCAGCTCAGTTCCACCACCGGCCCATCGGGTACGCCCTGGGGAAACACGTCGCAAAACAATATTGCGGGTACGGGCACCGGCGCTACGAAGGCCTACACGGTCTATGCCACTGTACCCGGCGCCAACTATACGCCTGATAACTACGCGGACACGGTGACGGTCGCCGTCACCTACTGAAGCCGGGTGCGGCAGCACGCGCCATTGTTAAACAAAGTCAACACAGAGAATTATCATAATATTTACTTTTAGAGGCGCATCATAATTCTGATAAATAGCGGATTTTAGATATTATGCGGCTAAATTCACTAATATAGCGCTATGATCGGCAATGTTGTCGCTATCGATAGATAATTATTCACTTCGGGTTAAAAAAATGTGGATGAACACATCACGATGCCACGTTTGGGTGAATCCAACTCTTTAAAAAAGTGTTAAATTTATACTCACCTGGTGAGTATCAATCACTATGTACCACGGCTAAGCAAAGAACATATTACTTTTATAACTAAGGTTTATCATGGATAAGTTATCTTACGCCTCAGATAGCAGCACATCTGCCTGGAATACCTACCTGCAACAAATCGAGCGTGTGGCCCCTTACCTGGGTGAACTGTCCCGTTGGGTGGATACCCTGCGCCACCCGAAACGCGCGCTGATCGTCGATATTCCGGTACAAATGGATGACGGTACTATCCGCCATTTCGAAGGTTATCGCGTGCAGCACAACCTGTCCCGCGGTCCGGGTAAAGGCGGCGTGCGTTATCATCCTGACGTTGATCTCAATGAAGTGATGGCCCTTTCCGCGTGGATGACCATCAAGTGTGCGGCGCTGAACTTGCCGTACGGCGGCGCCAAAGGCGGTATTCGCGTCGATCCATTCTCACTGTCAGAAGGTGAACTGGAGCGTCTGACCCGTCGCTATACCAGCGAAATCGGCATTATCATTGGGCCGCAGAAAGACATTCCGGCACCGGATGTTGGCACCAACGGCAAAGTAATGGCCTGGATGATGGATACCTACTCCATGAACCACGGCACCACCATTACCGGCGTGGTCACCGGTAAGCCGATTCACCTCGGCGGTTCATTAGGCCGTGAGAAAGCCACCGGTCGCGGCGTGTTTGTCAGCGGTCTGGAAGTGGCGCGTCGCGCCAACATCACGATTGAAGGCGCGCGTGTTGCGGTACAGGGCTTTGGTAACGTGGGGAGTGAAGCGGCTCGCCTGTTCTCTGGCGCTGGCGCTCGCGTCGTCGCGATTCAGGATCATACCGCGACGCTGTTTAACGATACCGGTATCGATATGAACGCCCTCACCGCCTGGCAGGCTAAGCACAAGCAGATTGCCGGTTTCCCGGGTGCGGAAACCATTGCCAGCGAAGCGTTCTGGAGCGTGCAGATGGATGTCCTGATCCCGGCTGCGCTGGAAGGTCAGATTACCCGCCACCGCGCGGAAATACTGACCTGTAAACTGGTGCTGGAAGGCGCTAACGGCCCGACGTTCCCGGATGCTGACGACGTGCTGGCAAACCGCGGCATTATCGTGGTACCTGACGTGGTATGTAACGCCGGCGGCGTAACGGTCAGCTACTTCGAATGGGTACAGGACATGGCCAGCTTCTTCTGGAGTGAAGAAGAGATCAACGCGCGCATGGACAAAATCATGACCGATGCGATGGTTCACGTTTGGGAAAAAGCGGCTGAGAAATCCTGCTCCCTGCGTACTGCCGCCTACATCGTCGCCTGTGAGCGTATCCTGCTGGCGCGTAAAGACCGCGGTATCTACCCGGGTTAATATCGGTTGTCGCGATCAAGGGCCACTAAAGTGGCCCTTTTTTTATCACCGGAGCGCATACTTTTCGCAAAATGCAGCGATGTCTTTTTGCTGAAAATCCGCCAGCCGCTCGATGATTGTCTCCAGCGGCCAGTCCCACCAGGCAATGTGCTGTAGCTGCTGAACGACAGGCTCAGGAAAACGTGGACGAATGGCCTTCGCCGGAACGCCGCCGACAATCGTGTATGGGTCGACATCTTTGCTGACGACGGCGCCTGCGGCGATAACCGCTCCATTGCCAATGCTCACGCCCGGCAGAATAATCGCGCCATGACCTATCCAGACATCATGGCCGATGATGACTTTATCGGCATGGCGATCGGCGAAAAAATCGTGATCCCGCACCGCGTCGCAGGAGTAGTACTCCGGGCAATAGGTTATGCGATGCTGTGACGCTCGCTGCATTGGGTGATTTGGCGCACCGATGCGCACCTGGTTGGCGATCGCCACAAAACGGCCAATGTCGGCATCGGCGACCGTGCAGTATTCGCCAAGATAGGAAAAGTCGCCAAGCGAACTGTATTCCATGGCGCTGTTACCAAGAATTTCACACTGTTGGCCAATCGCGCATTCGCGAATGCGAACGCTGGGATCAATAAAGGTTTCAGCCAGTTTGGCGGTTTTCATGCGGTTGCTCCGGTGCAAAGGTAGCGATACTTTATTTCACCTCTGTTAACGAAAAATGACGGTCTGACACCGCAATTCCTCAACAACCCCGGCGGCTCTGCGCTATGCTGTTACCCGCCAATGACCTTTAACAGGAGTCTGCCATGGTTGACTGGAATCCCTCGCTGTATCTGCAGTTTGCTTCTGAGCGCACCCGTCCGGCCGCAGAATTGTTGGCCCGTATACCTCACCCCGATGCCCGCTATGTCGCCGATCTCGGTTGCGGCCCGGGAAACAGTACCGGACTCTTGCGCAACGCCTGGCCGCATGCGCACATTACCGGCGTCGATAACTCGCCCGCCATGCTGGAAAAAGCGCAGAGAACGTTGTCGGACTGTCGGTTTCAGGAGGCCGATATCAGCCAGTGGATGCCTGAACAACCGCTTGATGTGCTTTATGCCAATGCCTCGCTACAGTGGATCCCCGATCACCCGACGCTGATGCCCCGTCTGGCGTCGTTGCTGGCGCCTGATGGCGTACTGGCGGTGCAAATGCCGGATAATTGGCAGGAACCTTCCCATGCGCTGATGCGTCAGGTGGGTAGTGAAATGGGGCTTGCGTCGCGTGGACGCGTTCCGCTGTCAGGCGTTCAGGCTTATTACGCGATGCTGAGCAACAATGGCTGCGAGGTGGATATCTGGCGGACGACCTATTTTCATCCGATGGCGTCCCATCAGGCAATTGTCGACTGGCTGAGCGCCACAGGGTTGCGACCATGGTTGCAGGATCTGGATGCAGAGCGGCAGCAGACTTTTTTGCAGCGTTACCTGCAACTGCTTGTGGAACATTATCCTCGCCAGCAGAACGGTCAGATTCTGCTGGCGTTTCCACGGTTATTCATCGTCGCCCGGCGGCTTACCAGCTAAAGTCGCGAACTAACGACAAGTCCCAGGCCGTCGCGAACAGTGAAACGAAGAGGATAAGGTTAACGGCGGTTTCAATTTTCTTTTCCATGAGGATTCTCCTGATGCTGCTACAGCCATTACACAGGGAAAATCTTAATGTTTTCTTAATCGCCACGGCTACAGATTCATCCGATAACGCACATATTCGTCAGCCGGGGTAAATTCATCATACAGATTTCTCGCCGGATTATTTTGCGCTGTGTGCCAATACAGACGTGACCAACCGACTGATTTTCCTTCTGCAATCAGCGCCTGGATTAACCGACGCGCAATCCCCTTACCCCGCATCTCGGCCATCACGAACAGGTCTTCCAGATAGCATATCGGCGAAGTCACCCAGGTGCCTTCGTGCAGTACAATCATCGCGAATCCTACGACGCGGCCATCGGCTACCGCGACCCGACAATGCACAGCGGAACGCGAGTCGAGCAGGCGTTGCCAGGTATTTTGCGTAATTTCAGCGGGAATCTCACTTTCGTAGAACTGGTTGTAACCGTCCCACAGCGCATGCCAGGCTGCTTTGTCGCCCGCGGCGACCTCACGAATCACAAGTTCCATACCCTTCTCCGTCAGGTGAGCTGATAGCATTTATCAGGGCTCATTTTGGGGGGGATCGCCGTTTGTGCATTCATCTGCAGCATATCGATTTCAATCGCATTGCAAATGGCGTCCAGCGGCAGGTCATTATTTTCCAGACCAAAAGGCTCTTCAAGCTCTTCGGCCAACGCATCAAGAGCAATAAAGGTATAGGAAATCAGCACAGAAACAAACGGTGTCATGTAATGCAGGTCAACAACCAGCGCAAACGGCAGCATAATGCAGAACAGATAGACCGTACGGTGCAGAATAAGCGAATAGGCAAACGGCACAGGAGTACTGGCGATGCGCTCGCAGCCAGCCAGCACACCTGACATATCATTGAGACGGTTATTCAAACTGTGAAACAATATATCCGACAGCACGCCCTGTTTGCGGTACTCCGCCAGCCAGTTGCCCATCAGCAGCAGGATATGGTTTGCCGGAGACTGTACGGCCAGCACGGCGTTGAGCTGCTCCGGGGTTAAATAGCGCGCCAGGGTTTCCTGTTGCGGCAGACGGCGCAGCGTCATGCGCAGACTGTGGGCGAAGGCTATCTGCAGGCGGACAAAACCCTCGACAGAAGATCCGTCCGGTAGTGTATTCATGACTTCCCGCAGCAGCGATCGGGAGGCTATCATAAGTTGCCCCCACAGCTGACGCGCTTCGACATAGCGCGCATAGCAGGCGTTATTGCGAAAGCCGAGGAAGATAGCGATAGCCACGCCCAGTATGCTGAACGGCGCCACCGTGAGTTTGATACCCAGGCTGTAGTACCAGGGCAGCATCAGAATCACTGCGATGGAGAGCAGAAAATTGAGCAACAAGCGGGAAAATATTTTCGGCAACACCGAGCCGTGCCAGACAAAAATGCGCGTCAGCCAGTGTTCGTGAGGTCTTACGATCATGGTTATCAGTCAAAGAAAAGAAGCCTGCATTATTTAACGTGATCGATATCACTCTTTCAAGCAGAATGCGAATTTTCCTTACAACATACTAACAAGCCATTGGCGATGATGTGGTTAAAGGTGCGTCTTTGTACCAGCTTATATTGTATGTTGTAACTAATAGCTGCGTAATAAAATCCCGGCACCTGGCCGGGACATATCAGACGATTAGCACAATGGCTTCACCGCAGCACGCATCCCCTGCGTTAAAATCGCATCGAGATCGGCGGCGACTTGTTCGACCAACCCGCTAATCTGCGTCAAATCTTGCTCCCAGTGCGCCGTTACGGACAGCACAGCGTCAACCAGCGAGGCGGTGCTGATCTGCTTGTCGCGGTGCAGGCTCCACAATTGCTGGTAGCGCTCAATCCAGTGGGCATCATCCTGCACCGGATAGGTTTCACCGTTACGCTCCGCACGGTAGAAGGCAATCAGCGCCGCCAGCGCAAAGGTCAGACGAGGCGGTAGTGCTCCACTCTCCGCCTGCCCTGCCAGCAACTGAGGCAAAATACGGGTGCGGTACTTCGTCATCCCGTTCAGCGCTATCGAAAGCAACTGATGCTTAATGTACGGGTTACGGAAACGGCCTGTTACCGCGCTAGCGAAGGATTCCAGCTCATCACGCGGCAAGTCCAGCACCGGAATAATTTCCTGGTAGATGGCTTTTTCTACAAAGGCGCAAATCTCGCTGTCGTTCATGGCTTCGCCAACGGTATCCAGCCCGGCCTGGAAGGCAACCGGCACCAGCGCGGTATGCGCGCCGTTCAGAATAGCGACCTTCCGCTCTTTGTACGGCTTGATATCATCAACAATCAGCACGTTAAGCGGGTATTTATCAAGGCAAAGCTCGCGGGCAAGCGTTTTCGGTCCCTGGATAACAAACAGGTAGAAATGCTCTGCGGTATCCAGAAAACTGTCTTTATACCCCAACTCGCTCTCCAGTTGAGCCGCTTCGTCACGCGGGTAGCCGGTGACAATGCGGTCAACCAGCGTCGAGCAGAAGGTGTTAGCCGTGTTTAACCAGGTTACAAACGCTACCGGTAGCACCCACTCCTGCGCATAACGCAGCACCAGTTCACGCAGCGCGTCGCCGTTATAGTCAATGAGTTCGCACGGGATAATAACCCAGCCCTTATCGGCATCACCGTTGAAGTGGCTAAAACGCTCGAACAGCAGCCGGGTTAATTTTGCCGGGTAACTCACGGCGGGCGCATCTTCAAATTTGTCGCCTGCGTGGTAGCTGATGCCCGCCTCGGTGGTATTGGAGAACACAAAGCGCATCTGCGGGTTGTGCGCCAGTTTGAGGAATTCAGCGTAATCGGTATAGGCGCTGATTTCACGGTTTACGCTGCGGATCAGGCGCGCATCGCTGACCGCCTCGCCCTTCTCATTCAGCCCGCGAATAATTGTGGTGTACAGACCGTCCTGCGTGCTCAGCGACGGCGGAAATTGGCTCTCAATGGGGCGAACGAGAACCACACCGGCATTGAGGTCGGTATGTTCATTCAACAGGTCAATCTGCCAGTCGACAAAAGCGCGGAGAAAGTTTCCCTCACCGAACTGGATAACGCGTTCCGGGTACTGCGCACCGGGAAAATCACGGCGGTTTAGTGTGTTCACAGTCGATTTCCTTCGTAGGTTGGTCATACAGCCTTTGTTATTGGTATAATAACTTATCAGACTTTTGAACCATAAACCCCTGTTTTGATCAAACACTCCGCCGCTTTCCGCACCCACTATAAAAACTTATAAAGGGGGTCTGACGTTCAGTGGAACGAAATCTCACGAGTCCCTTCCGTCGTGTGAGGCGAAAGATGAAAGAAAATCTCTTATCATTGTTGTTATTATCGATTTCTTTAAGAAAGTGTGAATCATCCAATATGAGAATAAGCCCTAATGCTGTAAGCATCCTGGCAAAACGAACCATTCACTTTTAGAGATCTTCCGACATACTGATGATGTCCTCTGAGGAGATTGCTATGCGTTAGATCCGATTCACCGAACACCAGATCATCGCCATTCTGAAGTCCGTCGAAGCCGGACGTACCGTTAAGGATGTCTGCCGTGAAGCGGGTATCTCTGAAGCCAGCAATTACAACTGGAAAGCGAAATATGGCGGGATGGAAGCGGCTGATATTAAAAAGATGAAAGACCTGGAGGATGAAAACCGACGGCTAAAACAGATACCAGATGCATTCAATAGGTATCATGGGCCGGAATTAGTCTCACTGGCTCTGGCGCAGTGGGCTGAAGAGCATGGTGTGATGCTGGAATTTATCAAACCGGGAAAACCAACGCAGAATGCCTTTATCGAACGGTTTAACCGGACGTACCGGACAGAAATACTGGATTTTTATCTGTTCAGAACCCTGAATGAAGTGCGGGGAATCACAGAGCGCTGGCTGACGGAATACAACAGCGAGCGGCCTCATGAATCCCTGAATAACCTGACACCGGAAGAGTACCGGTTGATGGCTGAAAAACCGGAAACCTCAAAAAGTACGTGGAACTAAAACCTGTGTGCTTATAGAATGACCATGCTCCAGTAGCCAATTTTTGCAAGTACCTCTTTAGTGAGGGCTGTATAGTCAAAAATCACAGATTTTATTGGTACAAGCCGGAGATAAAAGTATGTTTCCTGAAGTAAGAAATAATTACCACGTTAACCTTCCACAAAAAGATCTTCCATTTAACGCAGACTCTCTTTTGAATACTATTAATCGATTAGAGAAGGATATTTCCGACGGCCATTGGCTTAATGCATGTTATGCTAAGACAGATCTAAAGTTGATGCCTGCAATGGTTGAGCAGGCAAATCAAAAAAATCCAGGCCTGAATTTAACATTTGTCACAAATCCAAATGAGCTTGCTATTTCCATTAAAAACATTCTACCGGAATACAAAAGTGCTAGATTTATAGTAAATATGGGAGAACGTGGTATCCATTTTGCGGTCGTTGATTGCCGGTTCATTGATAACAAATCATCAGTAATCTTATTTGAGCCTGCAAATTGTAATGCGATAGGACCTGCATTACTTGCTGTAGGAGCCTCAACGGCCATAGAACGCGAACACATTCCAGATTGTCATTTTTTAATGGCTGAGATGGATATCCAGAGAAGTAGCTCAGAGTGTGGTATTTTTAGTTTGGCATTAGCTAAAAAGACATATTCTGAATTTGATAAACTAGATAGAATCCACAATGATAATATCAATGGAAAGATTGCCGTGGATAATTTCAACCTTATTACATCTGAGATAGCTGATACATATCTGCCAGTGACTTTCTATAAGCATTCGCAGGGTGAAGGTCGAATAAGAAGATACATCAATGCAAATCCTGAAGCGGAGCATGATGCTGTAAATAAAAAGAATGAAAAAATCACTGAAAGGTTCGAAAGTAATTCTGTAATGCTAGGTGACAAGTTAAGGTCTGTTTCGGCACACAAGAAAAGGATTATCGAATATACTTCTGTTCTGAAAGCGTTGTAATCTGCAGCAGTAGCTGGCTGGCTGGCTTTACCATCAGAAATGATAAAAACGGAACCGGGAAGTTCTCAATATCAGCGGTAAGGTAACGTCCATCTGCACCTTTGATGCGTTCGCATCCATACAGTCAGGGGGTTTAATGATCACTGGAACGAAAACGTACGTTAGGAAGATAATTCATTGTTTACATTAAAATTAGGTGTATTGCTTTCAGAAGATAGGAAACTCACGTTTAGCTTTAAATAAGTGAAATATGAAAGTAACGATTAGACAATAGATATTAATAATAGTGACTCATGGATAACAACAGAATACAAACTCACTAGACACCAGGAGTTAATGGCCTCAGAGCTTTATTGAGCATTCAAGAAAAACTCACCAGAGCGTTATTAATTCGTTACGGAATACTCATGGAGAATATATGAAAATAGATCAAGGCAATTTAATAAAAACACCATGCAATGATATTAAAGAAATCGACATCATTAACCAATGGGTTAATGAGGCACCCCATGAGAAAAATCGAGAAACGGTTTCAAAAAAAATAAAAGAAGCCTGCCAAACAGGGGTTCTTGAACTAGATTATTTTGCTATGAATAAGGTTTCATCGCTACCTCCGATCCCTGAAAACGTATCATCGTTAAAAATATCTAATGCTGACGCATTACGCACCCTTCCCCCTCTACCTGAAAACTTGAAAAAATAGAATTAACATGTTGTTCGAATCTCGTTGTTACTAGTCTTCCCGTTAATATAGAAGAAGTAACTATTGGAGATCTAAGGGAGTTATCTAGGTTACCTGACGGGATACGCCATCTCAACATTAGTAATACAGTAGTTCCTGTACTCCCTAAAGATCTACTGACACTCCATCTTTCTCACTGCGAAGGAGTGTTAGCGATATCTGACTTCCCCCATGGGTTAAAAAATATACATCTTTTTTGTTGTGATAATTTAAATATTCAGGAATTTCCATTAAGCGTCGAGATCATAGGTATTCAAGGTCGCACTGGCTCTTTTCCAGCATTACCAGCTGGTTTATTAGAATTATCGACTAATAATTATATTTTTAATGAACTCCCTGAGGGGTTATTGAAAATGGACATTTCTTACTGTGAAAAACTTTCGATGATACCAAAGCTACCGAATACGTTACAAGAATTAAGACTATGCAGTCTCAGCTCTGCTACTAACTTTATGAGCAGCCTTCCAGAAAACTTAAAGTCTCTGGAAATCAACTTATGTGAGAATTTAAAAATCCCTAATCATTTACCAGAGAACTTATCAGAAATAAAGATTGCTTTTGCACAAAATAAAGAATGGGACATCTCTGCAAAAGATCTACCTAGAGGCGTTAATATCAACACGCACAATTTAATACTCTCTTCTGAGTGTTATGATAGAAAAGATATAACATTCTATAATATATATACTGAGTCAAGCCGTAACTTTAATTCTGGTGATGTAGTGTACGGCACTGCACATGGAAGGGCCCCCGTAAGCTCAATGATTAAAGATATAAATAACCTCTCCGATAAAGATATTATTATACAAAACACACTTACTAACGCCGTGTGGGATCGCAATTATTTTTGGACTTATAACTCTGATGAACATATAAAAAATAAATTAAATGATGCCGATCGTGGACGTGAGTTCAAGGCATTTCTTGAAAATCATGAAAGATACGATGTCACTGATGAAAAATTTCGAAATCTATCTGATATACAACGCTGGACAAAAACGAGCAAAGCCGGTTTGGAATTCCAAACAAAAATAAGAGAGAAACAGGTTATTTTTTGTATTGATTTACTCATTGATTCTATTCCTGATATTGCCAGTAAAGGTGGTGTACACGGTGATGCTATTACGGCGCATGAACTTAGGTGGATTTATCGCAATCGCGATGATGAAAAAGTTAAAGAAAATGTGAAATTCTCATTGAAAGGAAATATCATATCTCATGATGCCGTTTTCTCTCTGAAAGGTTGGGAAAAATATCAACCAAAACGGATGAAAACTGCTAATATGGATTCATGATCGGCTCTATCGCATTAATGTTTAGTCGGGTAACATAGCGATTTTATGGTATTTCCTGACCATGCTATGCAATACCCTGCACCACTGCCTGGGCTGTGTCCCTTAATTGTATAAGCGTTGATAAAACAGCCTGATGCAGCCCAGTTTCAGCCTCGCCAGATAATTTATCGACGTTTTGTCGTAACGAATTGACTGATGCCGGTACTTCGGTTTTCTGGCTAATGGACCATGATGCCGACTATGGCGTGCTGAATGATATTGCCAGAGGGCAATCAGATCCCCGAAAAATAGTCCTTCAGTGGGACGAAATGATCCTGACCGCAGGCTCCCTGAAGCAGGACAAAGTACAGGCTTCAGTGCTGGTCCGTTCATTGCTGAAAAGTGAACGTCCTTCCGGACTGACTCAGGCAATCATTGAAGTGGGCGCATCAACAAAACGTAGTATCTGATTAATTATATTGATGATGAAGATTACCACCGGTGCATTCTGACCCAACTTGATAGGGGGGAAGCCGCCATGTCGTTGCCAGAGCCATCTGTCACGGTCAGAAAGGTGAGATAAGAAAGCGATATACCGACGGTCAGAAAGATCAGTTGGGAGCACTGGGGCTAGTCACTAACGCCATCGTGTTATGGAACACTATTTATATGCAGGCAGCCTTGGATCATCTCCGGGCGCAGGGTGAAACACTGAATGATGAAAATATCGCACGCTTCTCCCCGCTTTGCCACGGACATATCAATATGATGCTCGGCCATTATTCCTTCACACCGGCAGAACTGGTGACCAAAGGACATCCGAGACCATTAAAAGAGGCGTCAGAGGCGGAAAACGTTGCTTAACGTGAGTTTTCGTTCCACTGAGCGTCAGCCTCCTAAAACACCGAGGTTGCGCTCATCTCGCCGTCCGGCATCAGCGCAAAACGCGGGATTTCCCCGACTTTCTGCCACCAGCAGCAGTCGCTCACCGGCATCCACGCTATCGGCAACATCGCGCCAAAAGGCACGCGCGGTCTCAGGATGGAATGGCAGCAGAAAACTGACGGATGCGCCGCCGTTAACACAGTCTTCCAGTACGGCGGTAAGCGGGTCCAGATGGTCGCGGATCTCCGCGCCAGAGAGTAGAGAAAGATGATGGGATGTCGTCATGCTGAGGCTCCGGTATCGGGTATCTCAGCACTATCGACTTAACATTTAAGTAACACAAGCCTTCACGTCATAGCCTTTACTTATCGTGAAGGGAAATCAGAACACCGAACGGCCCAGGCGCTGCGTCAGCCTCTCCAGAACCGCGATCCCGGCCAGCGAATTGCCTGCGTCATCAAGCTGCGGGCTCCAGACGGCAATCGCCATTTCATGGGGAACGATAGCCACAATACCGCCGCCAACGCCGGATTTCGCCGGTAATCCGACGCGCCAGGCAAACTCCCCGGCATTCTGATACATCCCGCTGGTCGCCATCAGCGCGTTCACCTGCCGCGACTGCAGCGGCGTAATAATCGTCTGATCGTGGCGCGGCGAGCGTCCCTGGTTTGCCAGAAAGAGAAACGTCTGCGCCAGTTCGCTACAGCTCATTTTCAGCGCGCAGTAATGGAAGTAGTTCTGCAGTACGGTCGCGACATCGTTATGAAAGTTACCGAACGATTTCATTAGCCAGGCAATGGCCGCATTGCGGGCGGAATGATCGAACTCCGAGCGGGCGACCACCGTGTCATAAGCGATGTCGTCCACGCCGGAGAGCTTACGGATGATCTCCAGCATGCGCTGACGCGGCGCGCTCAGACGGCTTTGCAGCATATCGCAAACCACCAGTGCACCGGCGTTAATAAAGGGATTACGCGGTTTTCCCTGCTCGATTTCCAGTTGCAACAACGAATTGAACGGCTGGCCGGAAGGATCTTTCCCCACCCGCTGCCAGATCTCCTCTTCCTGGTAGTGGTTCATGGCCACCACCAGGCTTAATACCTTCGAGATAGACTGAATGGAGAAACGCTCGCGGGCGTCACCGGCGCAATAGTGCTGCCCGTCGACGGTGCTGATGGCAATACCCAGCTTCGCGCCGTCAACACAGGCCAGCGCCGGGATATAATCCGCCACTTTACCCTGTCCAATCAGCGGTGTGACTTCCGCCAGAATGGCTTCCAGCATAGCGTTATCAATGACCGTTCCCACATTAACTCCTTGCCCGCAGGCGATATTTGGCCTGCGAGTATACCAGCGTCAGGCTGGCAGACGAAAGCGGGTCACGGCCTGCATCAGCTGCCGGGAGCTTTCCTGAAGATGATGAGAGGACGTCGCCGCGTGATTGACCAACTCCCCAGTCTGCTGCGCCACCTGATTCAGCGCATGCAGTTGTCGGGTCATCTGATGAATGCTTTCGCCCTGACTCAGGGTGGCTCTGGAGATTTCATTGAGCAACCCGCTCAGATTCCCGACCAGGCCCGTGACCTGTTGCAGGTTATCCTCCAGCCGGTTAACGGCTTTCGAACCGTCCTCGATCCCCTGTAGCGAATGATTGATCAGCGCCTGAATCGTCTGCGTCGACTGGCTGCTTTTGCGCGCCAGCAGCCCGACTTCCTTCGCCACGACCGCAAAACCGCGCCCCTGATTCCCTGCATGAGCAGCCTCAATGGCCGCATTCAGCGCCAGGATGTTCGTCTGGAAGGCAACGCTGTCTATCATCGCCACAATACCGCGCATTTCCGATGACCGGTCAACAATCGCTCGCATGGATTCATTCACTGTATCCATCATATGGTCGCCGCCTGCCGCAACACTGCGCGCCTCTTCCGCCCGCTTGCTGGCAAGCCCGGCGTAACCGGTATTGCCCTCCACGTGCGATTCCAGCTGTGCAATATGTCGCGTCACATCGTTAAGCTCCTGCGCCTGTTTTTGCGCCTGCTGGTAGAGCTTCGCGTTCCCTTCCGCCAGCCGGGTAATGTTGTCGACCATTGAGCGCGTGGCGTCGCTGACCTGCATGACCAGTTGCTGCAACCCCTGCTGCATGTCGCCGATACTGAAGCTCAGTTGATCCACTTCGCGATTAAAGTGCGGTACCGATGGCAGTGGCCGTGAAAGATCCCCGGCCGCCAGGGTATTAATGTGCGCGATCAGGCGGCGCAGCGGCACGATGACCCAGCGCGACATGCCAAACCACACCATCGTTGCGATCACCACCAGCAGCGCCGGGGTAAGGAAAAAAAGCTGCTGCAGGCTCGCAAGGTTACTCATCAGCGCCTGACGTCCCTGCTCCGCCCGCTGCTCGCTGGCCTGCTGAAAACGGGCGTAGTTCTCGTTGAAATCACTCTGAAACGCCTGCACGGGCACCGCAAAGAAAGCGTCAATCGACTCGGTTTTCAGCAGACCGTCCGCCTGCTCCTTAATCGCGCCATAAAACAGCTGATAGCTGTTGATCAACGCCTCATCTTTCGGCGGGTTCATCGCAAGCCAGGCCTGCCAGGCATCATGGGAGTGCGCCAGCGCTTTTTGCGCCTCGTCCATCAGACTGTTCCAGCTGCCGACTGAACCGGTTTCCTTATCCTGCATAAAATAAACGCCTGCGCGGTTAAGCAGATCGCTTGCCGCCAGCAATGCGATGCGCGCTTCGTCGACGTTGACCTGCTGAAGATGGGCCAGTTGGTTATGTTGTTCATTACGCTGAGCGTTCTGCAACGAGAAGGAGAGTAAAAATGAAGAGGAAATCTGTAGCGCGGAGAATAATCCAATGATGCAGAAGATACCGGCTAACAGACCAAATTGCCGTGGGAAGAAATGTCGGACAACACGAGTCAAAATTTGCGTTATGTTCATAATTTTCATCTTTAACAACACGTTAGCGTGAGTTTACGGAAGAAAAATGACAGAACCATGACAAAAAAACAGGGCGCCGCAGCGGGCGCCCTGAGGATCAATGACGATCTTTCCACACCGTCTGGATATTACAGAACTCATGCAGGCCAAAGTGCGACAGCTCGCGACCAAAGCCGCTCTTCTTCACGCCGCCGAAGGCCACGCGCGCATCAGAGGCGCTATAGCCGTTAATAAACACGCCGCCGCACTCAAGCTGTGCCGCAAAGCGCTGCGCCAGCTGTTCATCTGCGGTATAGACCGTTGCGGAAAGACCGAATTCGCTGTCGTTGGCCAGCGCCAGCGCGTGGTCGGCATCCCGCGCCACGGTAATCGCCGCCACCGGACCGAACATCTCCTGACGAAACGCGGTCATCTGCGGGGTGACGTTGCCAAGCACGGTAGCCGGATAGTAGTTCCCTTTACCTTCCACCTTCTCACCGCCTAACAGCAGGGTTGCGCCTTCATCCAGCGTCGCGGTCACCTGGTTGTGCAGTTCATCACGCAGGTCAAAACGCGCCATTGGCCCAAGGTAGTTCTGCTCCTCTTCCGGATTCCCCATTTTTAGCGCCGCCGCCGCCGCCACAAATTTTTCGCTAAAGGCTTTCGCAACGCCAGCTTCAACGATAAAGCGCTTCGCCGCCGCGCAAACCTGTCCGGTATTCTGGTAGCGGCCAATAACCGCGGCGTTTACCGCCTCGTCCAGATTTGCATCGTTAAGCACGATGAACGGGTCGGAACCGCCCAGTTCCAGCACGCATTTCTTCAACGCAGCGCCCGCCTGCGCGCCAATCGCCTTACCGGCGCGAACGCTACCGGTCACGGTCACCGCCGCAATGCGCGGATCATTAATCGCCTGCGAAACGCCGTCGTTCGTGGCGTTAACCCAACCAAATACGCCAGCCGGGACACCCGCCTCGCTGAATATCTTGCCAATCAGCTGCGCGCTGCCCATCACGTTCGGCGCATGTTTAAGCAGGTAGCTGTTACCCGCCAGCAGAATCGGCACCGCGCCGCGCATCACCTGCCACAGCGGGAAGTTCCACGGCATTATCGCCAGAATCGGCCCCATCGGACGGTACTCAATAACCGCTTTATGGTTTTCGACCCGCGTCGGCTCCGTCGCTAACATCGCCGGGCCATGTTCGGCATACCAGTCGCACAGGTTCGCGGATTTCGTCACTTCGCCGCGCGCCTGGGCAATCGGTTTACCGACTTCCCGGCTTATCATCAGCGCCATCTCTTCCGCATGCTGACGCAGTACCGCGCCAACCTGACGCAGGACGCTGGCCCGCCCTGTCACCGAGGCGGTTTTCCACAGACGATAACCGTTATCCGCTTGTGCAATCGCCTGATTAACGTCGTCCGCCGTCGCCCACGGCAGTGCGGACAGGGCTTCTCCGGTCGCTGGATTCACAGAAATGGCGTGAGTTGCAGGTGATGTCATGATTTGTCTCTCTCCATCGATTACACAGTTGCTTTATCCTCGCGCACTCTGCTATTTATGGAAAATGAATAATATTAACCACATCATTCACGATACGAGAACGCTATGGATCTGACTCAGCTTGAGATGTTTAATGCCGTCGCCCAGACCGGCAGTATTACCCAGGCCGCGCAAAAGGTGCATCGCGTGCCCTCAAACCTCACGACCCGCATCCGTCAGCTGGAAGCGGATCTCGGCGTGGATCTGTTTATTCGTGAAAACCAGCGCCTGCGCCTGTCGCCCGCCGGACACAGCTTCCTGCGCTATAGCCAGCAGATCCTCGCGCTGGTCGAGGAGGCCCGAATGGTGGTCGCCGGGGATGAGCCTCAGGGACTGTTCTCGCTGGGGTCGCTGGAAAGTACTGCGGCAGTGCGCATCCCACCGACGCTGGCGCTGTATAATCAGCGTTATCCGAAGATCCAGTTTGATTTAGCCACCGGTCCTTCCGGGACAATGATTGACGGCGTGCTGGAAGGCACGCTCAGCGCGGCGTTTGTCGATGGCCCGGTGATGCATCCAGGCCTCGACGGCGTGCCGGTATACCGGGAAGAGATGATGATTGTGACGCCAAAGGGTCATGCGCCGGTCACGCGCGCCAGCGAAGTGAACGGCGTAAGCATCTATGCCTTCCGCGCCAATTGCTCCTATCGCCGCCATTTTGAAAGCTGGTTCCACGCCGATCGCGCGACCCCGGGGCGTATTCATGAGATGGAGTCCTACCACGGCATGCTGGCCTGTGTTATTGCCGGCGCCGGGCTGGCGCTTATTCCCCGCAGTATGCTGGAAAGTATGCCCGGACATCATCAGGTTGACGCCTGGCCGCTGGCGGAGAAATGGCGCTGGCTTACCACCTGGCTTGTGTGGCGACGCAGCGCGATGACCCGCCAGCTGGAAGCCTTTATTGAACTGCTGGATGATTCGCAGGCAACGGGGTCATAGCGTTAACTTATTGATGTGGTGCCCTCTTGCCAGCGCGCCCCTGTAGCAGTAGCGTTAACCTTTATTCTCATGATATGGAACGTTCATGAACACCAAAGCGCGAAAAGTGATGATTATCGGCACCGGCAACGTTGGCGCCTCTGCCGCCTATGCCCTTCTCAATCAGAGGATTTGTGAAGAGCTTATTCTGGTCGACCTCAATACACCACGGGTTGAAGCGCATGCCCAGGACCTCAGCGATGCCGCAGCCTATCTGCCGGGAATGATGACCATCTCCACACGCGAAGCGGCGGACTGCGCCGATGTAGATATTGCCGTGATTACCGTTTCCGGCGGCGCGCTGAAGCCAGGGCAAACCCGGCTTGATGAACTGACCGGCACAGCCAAAATCGTCAATTCGCTGATCCCGCAGATGATGGCAGGCGGCTTTAACGGTATTTTTCTGATTGCCACCAACCCTTGCGACATTATTACCTGGCAGGTGTGGACGCTGTCGGGACTCCCCCGCCAGCAGGTGATTGGCACCGGCGTCTGGCTGGACACCACCCGTCTTCGCCGCCTGCTGGCGCAGGCGCTGGATATCGGCGCGCAAAGTATTGATGCCTTTATTCTGGGCGAGCACGGCGATACCCAGTTCCCGGTATGGTCGCACTCCTCCGTCTACGGCGAGCCCATCGAGGATGTCTACCAGCGACGCACCGGCAAAGTCCTTGACCGGGCAGCAATGGCGGATAACGTTCGCCATCTGGGTTTTGATATTTATGCGGGCAAAGGCTGTACGGAGTACGGTATCGCGGGCACCATCGCCGAGATCTGCCGTAATATCTTTACCGGCAGCCACCGCGCGCTGGCGCTCTCCTGCATTCTGGAAGGCGAATACGGCATCAATGATATCGCTATCGGCGTCCCCGCCGTGTTAGCGCAAAACGGTGTGCAGCAGATTATTGAGCTACAGCTAAATGATGACGATCAGGCAAAATTCTGTCATTCAGTTGCGGTGATAAAAGCCAATATCGGCAGGTTGCTCTGACCCGAATTATTGTGCAAGGGTTAGCCGGACATCGAGCTGACCCAATACCTGTCGGTGTTCTGCATCCAGGCGACTATCGGTAACGATATCGGTTAACGTACTGAGATGCGCAACATTAAATAGTGACCAGGAGCCATACTTAGAGCTGTCCGCCAGCAACACCCGACGTTTAGCATTTGCGATCAAATCACGTTTGAGCGCAGCCTTCTCCTCCGTCGGCGAAGTTATTCCTTTCTCTATATCCCATCCGTTACAGCTGACAAAGGCGATATCCGGCCAGATATTCTGCAACAAATTGCGCCCATGCTCACCAATACAAGATTGACTCGAATCGTCGATACGTCCGCCAATAATGGTGACCTCAATTTGCTTAAATTCGCACAAAAACAGCGCGATATGTAAATCGCTGGTAATCACCCTTAAAGGGAGATGCGTCAATAGACGCGCGAGCTCTAGCATGGTTGTTCCGGTGTCAAGGACAACCGCGTCCCCTGCTTTTACGAATGCCGCAGCCTCGCGGGCGATATCCTGCTTTTCCGCCAGACTACGCTGCATTTTCTCGGTAGTTGTTGGCTGTGAAGGGATAAATCGGTTCAGCGTCACGCCACCGTGTGTACGGCTGATAACACCTTCCTGATCGAGCTTAATCAAGTCACGGCGAATGGTTGCGGGCGAGGCATCGGTGATCGCCACCAGTTGATCAACCGTCACCAGATTATGTCCTTTCAGATATGCCATAATCTGCTCTAACCGATTATATCCCTTCATATTATTCTCGTGTGATTTGCATCGCTAGCTGGATAGAAACCGCCATGCTCTCAGACTTAGCTTTACCTGTCCAGGCAATATCAAACGCCGTACCGTGGTCTGCAGAAGTACGGATAAACGGCAATCCGGCGGTGATATTCACCCCATCATAGAAACCGAGTAACTTTAGCGGAATATGTCCCTGATCGTGATACATCCCCACGACCATGTCGTACATTCCTTCATTACACTGCATATACACGGTATCCGGTGGGCAGGGCCCCGTAACATCCAATCCTTTTGCCCGCATAGCCTCTACGGCTGGCCTCACAATCTGTCTCTCTTCGTCGCCAAACAGACCGTTTTCTCCAGCATGAGGATTCACACCCGCAACGGCGATACGCGGGCACGTAAAACCAACACGACGCAGAAAGTCCTCTGCCAGTTGAATCACTGTTTTCACCCTGGCTTCGCTGAGCGTATCGAGGAATTTACGCAGCGCAACATGCGTAGTGACGTGGATAACTTTAAGTTTTTCGGTGTACAACACCATCGCGTAATCAGCGCTGTTGGTCAGTTGCGCCAACAACTCGGTGTGGCCAGGATAGTTGTGACCCGCCAGATGTAACGCCTCTTTATTCAACGGCGCGGTAGCGATAGCGTTGACTTCTCCCCTCAATGCGAGCGTCGTTGCCCGTTTAATACAACGGTAAGCCAAATCTCCAGCCTGCGCCTGAACAACGCCAGGCATCAGATTCTCAGGCTCCGCCAGCGGTTCATCAATCACATTGATAATGCCCGGAACGAATTGTGCCTGCGCCACGCAGTCGATCACCCGCAGCTCCGCCTGTGGCGTTACCTGTAATGCCATGATTCGACGCAGCGTTTGCACACACCCGACCACCACAACAGGTGCGCCGGAAAGCTCTTCATTCATCAGCGCTTTAATAATAATCTCTGGACCAATACCTGCCGGGTCTCCCATGGTTACCGCAATGATATTATTCACTCATTTTCTCCTCGATGAAATTCAGGACCTGACGCAGGGTAGTTTCGTCACCAAATCCTCCCGCTTTTGTCATCACCGGACGTTGCCAGCCACCGCCCAAAAAGTAACCGTACGGCACGCACTGCGCTACACGGTCAGTAATACGGAACCCTGTCGCTCCCAGCACACTCGCGATGGCAGTCGCCACATCACCACCGGAGAGATACAGCGCACCGGGCGTCACTTTGCACAAAACCTGCTGTGTAAGCTGGCCCAAAAAATGACAAATTTTTTCCCCCAACTGACTGCGTTCCAGCTGCCAGCGAGTACAGAGTTGTGGAATCTGATGGCGTGCCTCATTGTCAGAACAGGTATGAATAAGGCAGTGTCTCCCTGACGCCAGAATGCAGACAATTTGCGGTACGTAGTCAGCTATCGAACCATTGAGCATATCTTCAATATCAATAAAAACGGCCTCAACCCCTGGATCCTGGCTGACGAGAGTAATTTGCTGCTGAGCAATTTCGCTCATGGATCCAATAACCGCGAGCAAACACCGGGAAGACGCGGGCACAAACTGGCGCGCCAACGCATCGCAGATTCCGGCAGACCCCACCACCACAGGCTGCTCAGGCAGTGTCAGTATTTGGTTTACAATGTCGTCCAGATCGGCGTCAGTTCGGGCATCCACCACCCAGATCTCCGCCGTCGCGTTACACCAGGTACTCAGACGCTGTGAGAAATCCTCTGACGAGAGAGAGCGGCAAGGAATCGTCGTTTGCGCCTGCAACAGCGCGCAAATATCCGCGCTGACGACCGGCGTTTTCGGGTCACTGGTGAATTCGGTTTGCGTCACCGGAACACCGTGAACCAAACACTGACCGCCCACCGTGGTTCGTCCCGCGCCAGGAAAAGCCGGTGCGACAATCGCCAGTCTCTTACCAGAAGCCTGCATTAACGCGTTCAGCTCCGCTCCTGCATTGCCGCGTAAAGTGGAATCAATTTTCTTAAGCAATAGCGGCTGCATATCCGAGAGACAGGCATGCACCGTGTCACTCACCCGCGCCGCCGCTTCCTGGGCGTTCTGAGCACGACTGTCGCAGTTCACAATCAGTACATCTGCGTTACCGTGCCAGGGAAGCTCAAAGGCGACATCGACCTGCAAGCCTGCGCGTACAAAACTGACGCCAGCATCATTACCGCCGGTAATGTCATCGGCGATAACCAGGATCTGTGGTGTTGATTGTTCGTTCATCCCTTCTCCGGGTTCTTGTATTTCGATAATGATTATATTCAATCACAATTGATTAAATGTGAGCAATATCAAGTTATGAAGCGGCGAGATAAATTATAAATTCTGGCCATGACGCTATCGTCATGAGTGAATTCAATCACAGAGACAAACAGGGGAAAGGAGAACGTTGTGGCAACCATTAACAGCACCGTGATTAGCGGTTCAAAAGCTATCCAGGCGCTTCAACCTCTGCTGGCGGGTAGGCGTCAGCTCTTATTGGTCACCGATAAGAATATCGCCGGGCTTGAAACAGTCGCCAGGATCCACGCCTTGCTGGCAGCGGATGGGCGCCAGGTCATCACAATTGAAAATATCCCCCCGGAACCGAGTCATCACGACATAAGGGAAATCGTTAAAGATATTGAAGGCCGTAGTATCGATATGGTCATCGGTATTGGCGGCGGTAGCGTACTGGACACGGCGAAATTGCTCTGCGTATTGTGTCACCCAGATACACCCACACTTGATGCGATGCTGGCGGGCGAAAAACCGCAACAACGCATCGCATCACTGCTCATTCCGGCCACAGCAGGCACCGGTTCCGAGGCCACGCCAAACGCTATCCTTGCCATTCCGGAGCAAAACACCAAGGTGGGGATCGTTTCTCCGACGCTGCTACCGGATTACGTCGCCCTGTTGCCGGAACTGACCACCAGCATGCCAGCACATATTGCCTCATCCACTGGCATCGATGCGCTCTGTCATCTCATTGAATGCTTTACTGCAACCATCGCTAACCCGGTGAGCGATAACGCGGCGCTAATTGGCCTGAAAAAGCTGTTGTGCAATATCGAAACGTCCGTTAACAATCCGGAAAACCTGCTGGCAAAACAAGAGATGCTCTGGGCATCGTATTACGGCGGTGTCGCTATTAATCATGCCGGCACCCATCTGGTACACGCACTCTCCTATCCGCTTGGCGGCCAGTATCATCTGCCCCATGGCATTGCCAACGCGATGCTTCTGGCCCCCTGCATGAAGGTACTGCGTCCTCACGCTGTCGATAAATTTGCCCAGGTCTGGGATTTGCTGCCTGATGCCGATCGGGCACTGAGTGCCGATGAGAAATCTCTCGCGCTGGTGGATTATTTCTCCGCCCTGGTGAAGCGACTCAACCTGCCAGGCAATCTTGCGACCCTTGGCGTACCAGCCAGTGATATCCCCGCGCTCACGGCGGCGGCATTAAACGTGAAACGCCTGATGAATAACGTCCCCTGTCAGGTAAGCCACGATGATATTCAGTCCATTTATCAAACGCTTTTCCCGGAGTGGAATTCCCAAAGGAGTGAAAAATGAGTCAAAAAATCGAGGGGGTATTAACTGCCATTGTCACCCCCTTTGACAATGAAGGCGCATTGAACCTTGACGCACTCAGACGCCAGGTGGACCGCCAGCTAAGTGCCGGAAACGGTATTTTCTGCGGCGGTACAAACGGTGAGTTCTTTGTGCTTAATGAGGCGGAAAAAATCGCCGTCACGCGTACCTGCGTAGACGAAGTCGCCGGACGCGCCAGCATAATCGCACATATTGGCGAGGTTTCTACGCGCGAAACCATTCGTCTGGGTAAGCAGATTGAAGCGCTGGGCGTCGATGCGGTATCGGTTATTACCCCCTGGTTTGTCCCACTAAAACAGCAGGAGCTGATTGCTCACTATACGGCCATTGCGGATGCGCTGACGGTTCCGGTTTTTCTCTATAACATTCCGGTACGCACCGGCAATACGATTGAACCGGAAACGGCGCGTATTCTCGCTGCACATCCCAATATCGTTGGCATCAAAGACAGCGCCGGGAGCGATGAAAGCCTGCGGCGTTTTCTGGATGCGGTCAAAGACATCGACGGATTCGACGTTCTGAACGGCCCGGATTCATTGATTCATCAGGGGTTTGTTGAGGGATGCTCCGCCTGTATCTCCGGGTTGGCAAACGTGGCACCAACAGCAGTCAATACTATCTGGTCCCGCTTCATAACAGGCGATATTGCCGGGTCGCGTCAGGCGCAAGCGAGCATAACAGGTTTACGAACCGACCTCTATAACGTGGCATTCTCACCCGCCGCCGTCAAAAAAGCATTACAGATCATGGGGTATGACGTTGGCGAAAGTCGTTACGCCGTCACGTTCACTCCCCAGCAAGAGAGTGCGATTCGTCGGATAGTGGCGCATATCGCGCACTAAGACGCGTATCTATCGTCATAAGAATGCCGGGAGCCTCAGGTTCCCAGGATTCGTACGCCCTGAAGAGAGGCTGAGATGAACACATTTACCACAGAAGACACCCTGATCATCGTTGGGATCGTGATTGTCTATATTATTTTTACTACCTGGCTCACCTTCCGTATACGCAGCAAAAACACTGGTGATTTTATGGAAGGTTCGCGTGCAATGCCTGCCTTTATCGTCGGTATCCTGTTAATGTCGGAATATATCGGCGCCAAATCAACCATCGGCACCGCTCAGGCTGCCTTTGAAAGCGGCATCGCCGCCTCCTGGTCGGTACTCGGCGCCGCCATCGGTTTTCCGCTGTTTGGCCTGCTTCTGGTTAAACGTATCTACAATACCGGCAAAATTACGATTTCCGGCGCAATAGCCGAAAAATATGGTACCAGCACCAAGAATATCATCTCGATTATCATGATTTATGCCTTATTGCTGGTGAACGTCGGCAATTACGTCAGCGGCGCAGCGGCCATTTCTACGGTGCTACAGGTAAACCTGCCCATTGCCGCCTTTATTACCGCTGTGGTCAGTACCTTTTACTTTGCTTTTGGCGGTATGAAAGGCGTTGCGTGGGTCACGATGCTGCATAGCGCGCTCAAGTATATTGGCCTGCTGATCATTCTGGGGTTCGCACTCTCGAAAACGAGGGGGTTTACGCCGATGATAGAACGGATGCCTGACTTCTACTGGACCTGGGATGGCAATTTCGGCGCAGGCACTATCATCGCCTGGCTTATCGGAACCATTGGTTCAATATTTTGTACCCAGTTTGTTATTCAGGCTATCTGCTCTACAAAAGATGTTGCAACGGCTAAACGCGCCACCTGGATTGCCTTTTTCTTCTGCCTGCCCATCGCTTTTGCCATTGCGATCATCGGCGTCGCGGCAAAATTCCTGCACCCGGAAATCGCAAGTTTGTACGCTATGCCCATTTTTCTTCAGGACATGAATCCCTGGCTTGCCGGATTAGTAACCACATCCCTGGTGGCATCTATATTCGTCAGCGTCAGTACCGTTGCACTGGCTATCGCCTCGTTGGTGGTGAAGGATTTCTATGTCCCTATGCGCAACCCCACCAAAGAGCAAGAGTTTAAGGCAACCCGCTGGATCTCGTTGTTCATCGGGTTCTTGCCGCTCATCTTTGTGTTGTTAGTGCCAGAAGTCCTGAAGCTCTCCTTTTTTACCCGCGCCATTCGTCTCTCTATCACGGTGGTGGCGATTATCGCCTTCTATGCGCCGTTTTTTAAAAGCACTCGTGGCGCTAACTGCGCCCTGCTGGGAGCCTGCGTGGTGACGTCTGTCTGGTATCTGCTGGGCGATCCGTTCGGCATTAATAACATGTATATCGCCCTGCTGACGCCAGCGGTTATCATGATTATCGACCATCTGCTCCCCAACAAATCAAAGCAAGGCACCCCAACACCTGTTGAAGATAATGGAGTTTAAAATGACCGTAACCGTAACTCGTGATGGCGTTTTGCGTCCGCAAGACCAGGATGAGCGAATGATCACGGCAATGCTGCCCTCTGCCTGTCCACAGAATCACGCGGCCAACATTCTGCCGCTCCCGGATGGTTCGCTCATGTGCGTCTGGTTCGGCGGCACCCAGGAAGGTATTGCCGATATCTCTATCTGGAGCTCGCGCCTGAGCACCGGGAACGATCGCTGGAGCAAAGCGGTTAAACTCTCCGATGACCCTGACCGTTCGGAACAAAACCCGGTGCTTTTCCTGGCGCCGGACAATGTACTGTGGCTGTTATGGACCGCGCAGATTTCGGGTAATCAGGATACCGCTATCGTTCGCTACCGGCAGTCAGATGACCTCGGTCACAGTTGGGGTGCCATTAACACGCTGCTGGATAAGCCCGGCACCTTTATTCGTCAGCCCATCACGGTGGCTAAAAATGGCAACTGGCTGCTGCCGGTGTTCCTGTGCCGCACTAAAAATGCTGAGAAATGGGTAGGTAACGATGACATCAGCGCCGTAAAAATCTCCGACGATAACGGAAAAAGCTGGCGTGATGTGGACGTGCCGGAAAGCCTTGGCTGTGTACATATGAATATCACCCCGCTGGCGGACGGAACGTTGATCGCGCTGTTTCGCAGTCGCTGGGCGGACAGTATTTATTACAGCCATTCTGTGGATAACGGTGAAAGCTGGTCAGTGCCAGAACCTAGCGTTTTGCCAAACAACAACGCCTCCATCCAGGTCACTACGTTGCAGGATGGCAAGCTGGCGTTGGTGTTCAACCTCATGAGCGCCGCCGGAGCGCTTGAGCGTCGTGCGTCGCTGTACGACGAGATTGATGATGGCGATGACAGCCGCAAAGAGCCGACAATGACTCACGAACGCACCGCGTTCTGGGGAGCGCCACGCGCGCCCATGACCGTCGCCCTGTCTGCCGATGGCGGGAAAACCTGGCCCTGGCGGCGCAACCTTGACGAAGGTGATGGCTATTGTATGACCAACAACTCGCAGGAAAAACTTAACCGCGAGTACTCCTATCCGAGCATTAAGCAAAGTAACGACGGACAGCTACATATTGCCTATACGTATTTTCGTCAGGCCATCAAATATGTACGAATCACACCCGAGTGGCTCCAGGAGTCAACCTTATGATCTGGACATTCAGCCTCTTACCGGGCTTCCGACGGGACTCCAGACAATCCTCAATCGTCCTGACTGCACATTGCCGTCATTGCTCGCACGCGCTGACGGACGCTGGCAGCCAGAAGGCTGTTCCTGGTTTTGTACTGTCGGTCCGGCATACACACAACCGCAGGCACAGCGTCATACCGAGTATCATTACCAATGGGCGGATATTCAGGTGATGCTCTGCGGAGCAGAAGTTATTTACGCCGGGACGCAATCCCTCGCCCGAGCAGGAGATGAGGAGCGAAAGCCCGATTTGTTTATTGCTGCAGACTCACGGCATTCCGTTGCTATTACGCTCCGCCTGGGGGACTTTGTGGTTTTTTATCCCGAAGAACCTCATCAGGCATTATGTACGCTGGATGAAGCAATGAGGGTTCGAAAAGCCGTATTTAAAGTACCCGCCATGTTTTTGACTGCGTAACAACGCCGCCGCCATCACCTGACAGAAAGAGGTTTTGCGCGGCGGCATATCGCTTAGTCATCAACGAAGGTAAATCTGACCTTTCAGATACGACACCGCCTGGCCGCTCATCAGCACCCGGTCACCGCGCAGTTCACAGCGAATATCCCCGCCGCGAGCCGACACCTGACGCGCCAGCATCGTTGTTTTGCCTAACTTCTCACTCCAGTACGGGATCAGCATCGTGTGCGCCGAGCCGGTTACCGGATCTTCCCATACCGCTTCACCAGGTGAGAAAAAGCGGCTGACAAAATCGTAGTCACCGGTTCCCCGCGCCGTGATGGTCACCTTATGCTCGCCTGGCGTCATCGCGCTGATTGTCGGCCGGACGGCTTCTACTGCCTCTCGGCTCGCCAGCTCAATCAGCCACGCGCGCCCTTTACGGGCCGCCAGGTAGTCGCTAACGCCAAGTGCGGCCAGCATCTCCGGCGGCGGCGTTTGCGCCTGGGTCTCGCCTGCGGGGAAATCAAGCGTCAGCCACTCTCCTTCACGGCTCACCGTCAGACGCCCGGACAACGTATCAAAATGCAGCCGCGCGTCCGGGTATTCCAGATGATGAAAAATAACGTGCGCCGTCGCGAGCGTCGCGTGGCCGCAGAGATTGACCTCGTGCTGAGTGGTAAACCAGCGCAGCTCGAAGCCTCCTTTCGTGGGCACAAAGAAGGCGGTTTCCGACTGGTTATGCTGCTGCGCCATTTTCAGCAACGTCTCATCCGGCAACCAACTCTTCAGCTCACAGACCGCTGCCGCATTTCCACCAAACGTACGATCGCTAAACGCATCAACCATGTAAAACGCAATTTCCTGCATAGCTCTCCCCTGCGATTGTTATTGTGTGCATCCACACTGACATAAAAAACCTTATAAAACAGTCTTTTTTTGCGCCTCCCGTACGGCTGTCGCGGAAACAAAAATGAGAGACTGGTCACGAAATGATTGTCTTTTAATCAGCAATAGCCTTAAGATCTTCTCCTCGCTTTTTCGGAACGTATCCAGAACATCGCTATGACAACGAACACGGTTTCACGCAAGGTCGCGTGGCTACGGGTGGTAACGCTTGCCGTTGCCGCTTTTATTTTTAATACCACGGAGTTCGTGCCCGTCGGTCTGCTCTCTGACATCGCCCGGAGTTTTTCCATGGAGACGGCCCAGGTCGGCATAATGTTGACCATCTATGCCTGGGTGGTGGCGCTGATGTCGCTGCCCTTCATGCTGATGACCCGTCAGATGGCGCGGCGGAAACTGCTGATCGGTTTATTCATCCTGTTTATCGCAAGCCACCTGCTCTCGTTTCTCGCCTGGAGCTTTACGGTTCTGGTGATAAGTCGTATCGGCATCGCCTTTGCGCACGCGGTGTTCTGGTCGATTACCGCGTCGCTGGCCATCCGCATGGCGCCTGCGGGAAAACGCGCCCAGGCGTTGAGCCTTATCGCCACCGGAACCGCGCTGGCGATGGTGCTGGGGCTGCCTGTCGGACGTATCGTCGGGCAATATTTCGGCTGGCGTACCACTTTTCTTCTTATCGGCGCGGGCGCATTACTCACCCTGCTGGCGCTTATCAAGCTCCTGCCAAAACTGCCGAGCGAACATTCCGGGTCGCTGAAAAGCCTGCCGCTGCTGTTTCGTCGTCCGGCATTAATGAGCATTTATCTGCTGACCGCCATCGTGGTCACCGCGCATTACACCGCCTACAGCTATATTGAACCGTTTGTGATGAACATCGCAGGCTATGATGCTGGTTTCGCCACCTTCCTGCTGCTGACGCTGGGCGGCGCGGGCATCATCGGCTCCGTGCTGTTTGGTAAGCTTGGCAATCAGTACGCGTCATCGCTGGTCAGCGGCGCCATCGGCGCGCTTACGCTGTGCCTGCTGTTGCTGATGTTGGCCGCGGGTAACGAAACCCAGCTTGCTATGCTCAGTATCTTCTGGGGCATTGCCATTATGATGATTGGCCTTGGGATGCAGGTGAAAGTGCTGGCGCTGGCGCCTGATGCCACTGACGTCGCTATGGCGCTGTTTTCCGGTATTTTCAACATCGGTATCGGCGCGGGCGCGCTGCTCGGGAATCAGGTGAGTTTACATCTGTCGATGGCCAGTATCGGCTATGTCGGCGCCATTCCGGCGTTAGCGGCATTTGTCTGGTCGGTGATTATCTTTCGCCACTGGCCTGCGGCGAAAGAAGCGCAACAGCGTCACGCGTAGTGAATATCGGGTGGCTGCTGCCACCCGTGCCAATCAGGCATGATAATGAGTAATAATTTCCAGCACGCCGTTAATAATAAACTGTACGCCCATACATACCAGCAAAAAGCCCATCAGACGGGAGATGGCCTCAATTCCGCCCTTACCCACCAGCCGCATAATGGCGCCGGAGCTGCGCAGGCATCCCCATAAAATGACGGCGACCGCAGCAAAAATCAGTGGCGGCGCGACCCACACGACCCAGTCAGGGAAGGTTGAACCCGCCTTTACAGTAGACGCTGACGAGATGATCATCGCGATAGTACCCGGCCCCGCGGTGCTCGGCATGGCCAGCGGCACAAACGCGATATTCGCCGTCGGCTCATCCTGTAGCTCTTCTGATTTGCTTTTCGCTTCCGGGCTTTCGTGCGCACGCTGGTGCGGGAACAACATCCGGAAGCCGATAAAGGCAACGATAAGCCCCCCGGCGATACGCAACCCGGGGATGGAAATCCCGAAGGTGTTCATCACCACTTGCCCGGCATAGTAGGCCACCATCATAATCGCGAACACATAGACCGACGCCATCAACGACTGTCGGTTACGTTCCGCGCTGTTCATATCGCCAGACAGCCCCAGAAACAACGCAACGGTTGTTAGCGGGTTTGCCAACGGCAATAACACCACCAGCCCCAGGCTGATAGCTTTGACTAGTTCAAGCATAACGGTTTCACTCCAGAAACAAACACAATGGCCGCAGGCAGTATACGGGGGAATTTGGGCCATTTGCCATGTCTAATCATTTCCGCCTGTTTCTCCACTTTAGGCTATAACTGATAGTTATAAATAAAAGTTGAAAATCAAAACGAAACGCACCTGAAGCGTTTTAGCAATTTGTGGCATCACAAAATCCATCCGATTGACTTATTGTTGCCTGGGCAATAATATCCACGGCAACTAAACTACTTGCCAGGGCAAGCATCGTGAAAAGCACCAGCGATCTGTTTAACGAAATCATTCCATTGGGTCGCCTGATCCACATGGTCAATCAGAAAAAGGATCGCCTGCTAAACGATTACCTGTCGCCAATGGACATCACCGCCACGCAGTTTAAGACGCTGTGTTCTATTCGTTGTCAGGTCTGTATCACGCCCGTTGAGCTGAAGAAGATCCTTTCTGTCGACCTGGGCGCCCTGACCCGTATGCTGGACCGTCTGGTCTGCAAGGGCTGGATTGAGCGGTTGCCGAATCCAAACGATAAGCGCGGCGTTCTGGTGAAGCTGACCCCGGAAGGCGCCGCAATCTGTGAGCAATGCCACCAGGTGGTGGGGCAAAACCTGCATCAGGAACTAACAAAAAACTTAACGGCGGATGAAGTCGCAACGCTTGAGCTGCTGCTCAAAAAAGTTCTGCCGTAAACCGAAAGAGGTAAGACGATGTCCAGACGTAATACTGATGCCATCACTATTCATAGCATTTTGGACTGGATTGAAGATAACCTGGAATCTCCGCTGTCACTTGAGAAAGTGTCCGAACGTTCAGGTTATTCGAAATGGCATCTGCAGCGAATGTTCAAGAAAGAGACCGGTCATTCACTCGGTCAATATATTCGCAGCCGTAAGCTTACTGAAATCGCCCAGAAGTTGAAGCAGAGCAATGAGCCGATTTTGTATCTGGCTGAACGTTATGGCTTTGAATCGCAACAAACGCTGACCCGGACGTTTAAAAACTACTTTGACGTTCCGCCGCATAAATATCGCATGACCAATATTCCCGGCGAATCACGTTATCTGTACCCCATCAATCACTGTAACTGCTAATCGCCTGCGCAAGACGTATCGAGGAAATCATGAAGCTGTTCGCCTGCGCCGCCCTCACCCTGCTGGCGCTGGTCTCCGGCCCGAGTTTTGCGGAGCAATCCACCGTTCCGGCGGAAAATTCTGCCCATGACGCTGTCAGCATGCGCTCTCCTCATGAGAAGTCCCCCTTTGACTTCAACCATATGGGCGCAGGTAGCGACAAATCCGACGAACTGGGCGTGCCTTACTATAATCAGCAGAACCTGTAACGCGTGAGTTGCCCCGTCGCTACGGGGCTTTTTATCCCCGTAGCGCCTTTTCGCGACGCGCCCGCAGACCAAAGACGTTAATGTACAACCCCGCCATGATCAGCGCTGCGCCAGCCAGTTGCAGCCCGTTCAGCGTTTCACCGAGCAAGGCCGCCGCGCTGCCCATCCCTACCACCGGCACCAGCAGCGACAGCGGCGCCACCCGCCAGGTTTCGTAGCGCCCAAGCAGCGCCCCCCAGATACCGTAGCCCACAATGGTCGCGACGAACGCCAGATACGCTAGCGACAGAATGGTCACCCGATCGATATCCACGAGACTTGCCCACATCACCGCCGGGCCATCGAACATCGCCGATGCCAGCATAAACGGCACGATCGGAATCAGGGCGCTCCACACCACCAGCGACATGACCGCCGGACGCGCCTCGTGCAGCATGATCCGCTTATTGAAAATGTTACCGCAGGCCCAGTTGAAGGCCGCGGCCAGCGTCAGGAAAAACCCGAGCATCGCCACATGCTGACCGTTGAGGCTGGCGTCAATCAGGACCAGTACGCCAATGACCGCAAGCGAAATCCCCGCCACCTGCTTACCCTGCAGTCGCTCGCCAAAGATGAAAGCGCCGAGCAGAATGGTAAAAAACGCCTGCGCCTGCAGCACCAGCGAGGCCAGCCCCGCCGGCATACCGAACTTAATGGCGCTGAACAAAAAGGCGAACTGGCCGAAGCTAATGGTCAGGCCATATCCGGCAAGCAGGCGAAACGGAATTTTGGGGCGTGAAACGAACAGCACAGACGGAAAGGCCACCAGCAGAAAGCGTAATCCTGCCAGCATCAGCGGCGGCATATTGTGCAGACCCAGCTTGATAACCACAAAGTTGAGTCCCCATACAACCACAACCAGCAACGCCAGCAGCCCATCTTTTCGCGTCATCCCCCCCCCTGAAATATTAAATTTTTGTAAACGAAAACCAAAGTAACGAAAAATCGACCGCAGGAAAAGATCACTATTTTTGGCAGCGCTACAGAGCACTGAGAGATAAAAAGAGAGCTATACAAGCCCCTTATGCCGTGATACTCCTGATAAGACACAAATTCATAACATTTACACATTGTCGGGCTGAAAAATGAAACCATCGATCAGGCGCTCAACAAGCGCGCTGCTGGCGTCATCGTTGTTGCTGACGATTGGACGCGGCGCAACGCTGCCGTTTATGACCATCTACCTCACACGCAAATTTGCCATGAGCGTAGAGGCCATTGGCTATGCGCTGACGATTGCCCTCACCGTGGGTGTTATTTTCAGCCTGGGTTTTGGCATTCTGGCGGATAAGTTCGATAAGAAGCGCTATATGCTGCTCGCCATTATCGTGTTTATCGCCGGGTTTATTGTTATTCCGCTGGCGAATTCAATTCCGCTGGTGGTGGTCTTTTTTGCCCTGATTAACTGCTCATACTCGGTATTTGCCACCGTCCTGAAGGCCTGGTTTTCCGATGTGCTGAGCGGGAGCGAAAAAGCGCGAATCTTCTCGCTCAACTACAGTTTTCTGAATATCGGCTGGACGATTGGCCCGCCGGTTGGCACCTTTCTGGTCATGTACAGCCTCCAGTTGCCGTTCTGGCTGGCGGCAATCAGCGCAGCCATCCCACTGGTATTAATCCAGTTTTGCGTGCAGAAACAGGTTATCAGCGACGACGAGCGTAAAGCGGCGCCCTGGCAACCCTCGGTTCTGCTGCGCGACCGGGCGCTGTTCTGGTTTACGCTTTCCGGCCTGCTCGCGTCCTATGTCGGCGGGTCATTTGCCACCTGTATTTCCCAGTACGTACTGGTCATCGCCCACGACAGTGATTTCGCCCAGAAGGTGGTTTCGGTCGTGCTGCCGGTCAACGCCATTGTGGTGGTCAGCCTGCAGTATTTCGTTGGCCGCAGCATCACGCCAGGCAACATTCGTCCGTTGATGGCTATCGGTACCCTCTTTTTCATCCTCGGTCTGGGCGGTTTCATGGTTTCCGGCGAAAACCTGCTGATCTGGGGCATCGCCGCAGCGGTTTTTACCATTGGCGAAATCATCTACGCTCCGGGCGAATATATGCTTATCGACAACATTGCGCCGCCGGGCATGAAGGCGAGTTATTTTTCCGCTCAAGCCCTCGGCTGGCTGGGAGCCGCCTTTAACCCGATGATCACCGGGATTATTCTGACCACCCTGCCCGCCTGGACGCTGTTTGCCATTATGATTGCGGTCATCATCGCGGCGTGGCTGATGATTCTGCGTGGAATGCGTGTTACATCCTGGGGGCATGAGCTGAATGCGGCCTGATATCAGCAGTCACACGCGGGTTGCCCTTCGCCGCTTCCCGCAAATGCGTAGCCTTCGTCCTCCCAGCCGGTCATGCCGCCAGGCATGATTTTTACCAGGCGCCCCAGCAGCGCCAGTTTAAGCGCTGCCTGGTCTGCGCCTCGGCCAACTGTTTGATTTTCTCCATCAGCACATCGCTGATGAACATACTATTGAGTCCTTCGCCCACCGCGCTGGTATGAGCCCACGCACCTTCCTGCGTCGTTTTCAGGAAGCGTCAGGTAAAACACCAACCCGTTGGCTGCTTGATGAGCGTTTGCTGCGCGTACAGCAAATGTTGAGCTGCAGCAGGCAGTCCATTGAATATATCGCTGCGCAGACCGGTTTCGGTAGCGCAAATAGCATGCGCCATCACTTTCGTCAGTCGTTTGCAATGAGTCCGTTGATGTACCGGAAAAAATTTACCGAAACAGCAAAGTAATTCACATAATTAATGATTCGTTTAGATTGCTCGGTTTATAATCAGTCCATTGCCGCGTTATTTTTGATCAGTGAGGTCAATAGAGTCAATAAACCGTAACTATCAGGAGGTTAATTATGCAGGAAAATATGCATGTTTTCATCGCAGTCTTAGGAACCATCTTACTTTCAGGTTTCCTTGCCGCGTATTTCAGCCACAAATGGGATGATTAATGAACACCGACAACCCGCGTCCTTAATGGCCTCTTGCCGATTTTTGTGCAAGAGGCCTTTTGTTTTTGTCCTGACAATAATGACGGTTGACCGCCACTGCTGGACAATGCTCCGCCACAACCATTCCGACCTAAGCTCCAGGCGGCAAAGAGGGCCTCACTAAATCGTCTCATAGTTTATATTTAATTTTACGAGTAAGGCTTCTGAATTCGTTATAAATATTCTTTTTTAACCTATTAAAAGGGAATATAAACAAAAGCCATAATTTATACAGCTTATAATCTCTGTTACTCAGAATAACAAGAGGCGTTCTACATCTGGCATAAGAACTTTTCCCTATGCATTTCCAGACGTCTTTACTGACTGCTGAATAAACCAGCCCAATCTCTCTGTGGTTCAAGACATGCTGCACCTTTTCATTACCCGGTACTTTTCTAATGGCCTCGGTATATACAATTGGCCCGGTGGTCATCAACACCCCTTTCATACCTACGCCATAACGCCATGGCTTATAGTTTTTAATTCTGTATACCACCTCATCAATAACAGCCTTTATGAAGGGAGATGCTTTACTTGCTATAATATTCCACTGTTCGTATTCTCCACACGCCATAAATGAAAGCTCAGGGTGCAATCCTTTTTGTTTATCAAGCCCACCAGGTCTATTGTCCCAGTGACACAAAATCAGCTCACATTCAGGTGGAATGATCTCATCAAGCGGTTTTTCGCAAAAGCTTTTTATATCCAGATAAGCGCCCCCTTCCTGATAAACGACCAGGTAGCGAAACAAATCAGCTCTGGCTGCTCCATACACAGGATTTATCTGTTTATAAACATTAAGCATATCCTGCCCGTAGTGTTTTTTTATATATTGGCACATCTCAGGTTCAGCATAAAATGTGTATTCATAGTCAGGATTCATCCATTTAAGCTTATCAATCAGCATCTTTACTTCCACAGGGAGTTTATCCCACCCTTTTGTATAAATCTGATGTATCTTTCGGGGTATAGCTCTCATGGTTGGCTAGCCTTTGAAAAAATATGATTTTTTGGTTTGGCAATAACCTTATGCTTTAGTTCAACAGCAACGTTATATTTAAAATTAATTTTTACAACCAACTTAATGTTATCTTAATGTTTGCAGTATGGAGTTCATTAAAAGTGGGCGTTGTTATCATTTTTATATTCTGTCGTTAAGGCTGTGTTAAGGATGGCCTCACATTTTGATATGAAATGCACCCCAACAGCTGGGTTCGAAAAAGTGATAGCATTAAAATTGAAAGCGTATTTCCCAACTCACAGACACTTCGTCTGGAGCTGGGAGGGGAACGTAAGGTTGAAAGACTAAATTCCTCTGTTTCAAAACAGATCTAAGCTCTCTGTAAAAATGAGCCCCGTTGTATATATCTGTCATTTGGTCTAAGGTAGACAAATGAGTTGATTTTTTGTTCGTCAGGCAAACATCATATAGCAAGACAACAATAAAAATAAATGTAAAAACAAACTCCATCAACCTACTTATATACCAGGCGCCAGGGTTTCCGTTGTCAACGGCAAGCATAATGATTGTACTGAATATATTCGACACCACATATATAGACAAACCCAGCATTAATCTGTTCTGGAGATCCACAGTTAAAGCAATAACAACTGATAATAAAAACCAGAAGCAAATAAAAACGTTGAGTATATGAGAGCTATAAAATCCAGTTTGCTCTTCAATCTCAGATGAAAGCAATAACTCCTGTTGCTGGATATCGTAAGCCACATACCCGCCAAGAATCACTCCTATAACTAATATAAAAATGATCGCGTAGTCTCTTTCCCGAGGTAGTACATCCGACTTAATCCTCAAAAAATAATATACTGCCACTGACATTAACATGACCAGCGTCCCTTGACGGAAAAGATAGAGCACTTTTAGATTATTAATTATTGAATATGCATTCATACAATAGTTGAATAATTTTTTTGCCAGATATATTGCCCCCAAAGAGTACAGTGCAGAACCCAAAAATGCCAATCCACAGATAAGCAAGTAAATGTTTTTTGAATCACAGAAAAATTCAAAAAATAACAAAGTAAATATGAGCACACCTAACATCGCGGTAATGCAAATCAACATTAAATAATATATATCAGGCACATTAAAAACAACACCGCTAAAAAAAATCAATTACCGTTGGTACACTTAGCAACAGTGATATAGAAAAAACAAGAAAAAGTATGACTTTGTATGAGATGTTTTTTCTTTCAATTTCAAAAAAATCCTGTTCACTTACATTGTTTTTATCTTCTCGAAAAGAGAAATACCTGTGCATAACCAAACAATTTTAAATTACTAAACGCTCTTCATATCATCCATGGCATCAACAGAACTTCATAGTGATTTACAGCTTACACAGTCAGGTATTTTGAAATGTTAATCTAAGACAAACTCCACTTTGATTGTCATTCATTGAAACGATGACAAAAATCAGAATAATATGTCAAAAGCAATTAAAATCACTGACTTATGGTTTTCATCGCTTATGTTGTTTAATTTTAAACAAATGCAGTGATTGCCATGAAAAAACTTCTGAGAGACTCGTCATGTTTTCCTCTTGGGGACAGGTGTACACCTCATAGTCCTCAAGGTGAATGTCAGCGAAGCGCTTCATAACCCGAAATATAAAAAATCATGCATTACTACCATTTCAAATGCAGCGCTGTTGAATACTATAAAAAGGCTCCTCGGTAAATTAACCAAGGCTGAATCTTAGTGTCTGATATATTTCATATACAGTATGGCGTATGAAACCAAATATTGAGGAAAGGGGTTATGGCTGATTACGGTTCGTTTACAGGCAACGTTGTAACCCAGTGGTTAAAAGAACATGGACCGGACAGAAACATGGTGTTAATGCAAGATTTTCACTACACCGATCCGTCATCAAGAGTCTGGCCAGCGCCCGCAGGCAGTATCATTAATGGCGTCAGCATCCCGCAGACGCTATGGTCAACCATTGGTTCCCCCTACATTGGTGATTACAGGCTAGCTTCTGTGATTCATGACGTCGCATGTACCCAGGGGGCAAACAGAAAGGAAGTTGACATTATGTTTTATTACGCATGTCTTGCCGGAGGATGCTCACATAATCGTGCCCGGGTATTCTATCTTGGTGTAAGGATTGGCGCGAAATATTCCTCACTGATATTAAACACTGCATCATCCACATTTAGTGAGCCATTTTTTACTGAGGATAATAATCTTATCTCTGCATTTGATACCGATATGCTTTATATTCTCAAGAATGCCGGGAAAATCATCTACCGATTGAATGATGACGTTACACCCGAGCAAATGGATAAATATATCGATCCGTACCTGGTCTAACTGCCCCTTTCAATAAGGCTCCTGTCACTGGAACCTTACTGTGGAAATTACCAAATTAATCAAAAACACCATTAATAATGGTCGTGACTATCGCCGTACTGAGTGCAATAAGCACCAGATTATCGCCAATCACTTTCCATTCGTATCCCGGATAATAGGGTAATTGACCCAGCATAGACGCAGGTACGGCCTTCTTCGCGATCCCCGGCGGTAATGGTTTTCCACGCGCCAGGTTTTTCGCAATCCCCGGAGGCAAAGACGGATACCCCGTCAGGCCAAGGTTCACCGCCAACTGGCGAGCCGTCGCGTAGTTGATATCTGAATCGACGTGATCCGGTTTGCCGCCGTTTTTACGGTGGCCGGACGCGTTGCTATCATCAGCGTTCCCGTTCTGACTTTTACCCGAGTTACCGTTGTTACCATGATTACCGTGGTTGCCGTTTCCATTACCCGGGTTTGCCAGGGCAGGCGTTGCAAGCATCGATAATGAAACAACAGCCGCCAGTGCAATTGAGACGCCACGATACCTAAACATAATGTGTTCCTTTCGCTGTCATATACTGAGGTAACAATATGTGCTTTTATCGTCGTTCACAATCTCATGGAGTCTTAGTCTCTTATTCAGGGCAAAAAAAACCGCCATCGGATGGCGGTAAATGCTTGCATGGATAGATTTGTATTTTACGGCGCAGATCCAGCATACCTTTACTTTCTCTACGTCACTGCACGCAGATTAGCACCGCCTGTATCAATAAAAACTAAACGGTGCCGCTTTAGTCTGAAAAACACGTTCTGCACGAGCCGTCAGCCCGACCTTCCCCGGCGCTGACGCATTTGCTAATCACTCAGGCCACGATTTTTGAGCATCGGCTCCGGCTGTGGATCGTGCCCCCGCCAGTCACGGTACACTCTCTCAAGGTCGCGGCTGTTGCCGCGTGAAAGAATAGCATCACGAAAACGCTGCCCATTCTCCCGGGTTAATCCCCCCTGTTCGACAAACCACTGATAGCCATCATCCGCCAGCATTTGCGTCCACAGATAGGCGTAATAACCTGCGGCATAGCCGCCGCCAAAAATATGGGCAAAGAAGCTGCTGCGATAGCGCGGAGGAACTGCACTCAGATCCAGATGCTCTTTTTCCAGCGCCTGAGCTTCAAAGGCGTCGACATCATCGGGCAATACCGCCGTCGTGATGCTGTGCCAGTTCATATCCAGCAACGCCGCGCTCAGCAGTTCTGTCATGTCGTAACCTTTGTTAAAGGTCGCTGCGCGCATCATGCTCTCACGCAGTGCTTGCGGCATAGCCTCTCCGCTGATGTGATGGCGGGCAAAGCGCGCAAACACTTGCGGATGGCTGGCCCAGTGCTCATTGATCTGTGACGGAAACTCGACAAAATCGCGCGGCGTTCGCGTGCCGGAAAGGCCCGGATAACGCTGGCAGGCGAACAGACCGTGCAGCGTGTGGCCAAACTCATGAAACAGCGTGATGACATCATCCCAGGACAGAAGCGCGCTTTTCCCCTGTGCAGGCTTCTGATAATTGCACACGTTGTAGATAACCGGGCGGCTTTCCAGCAACGTGGACTGCTGGACGAAATTGTCCATCCACGCCCCGCCGCTCTTCGATTCTCGGGCAAAATAGTCGCCATAAAACAGCGCCAGGCCTTCACCGTTGACATCAAAGATTTCCCAGACACGAACGTCCGGGTGGTAGAGCGGAATATCAAAACGTTCGACGAAGCGAATGCCGAACAACTGTGATGCCGCCCAGAATACCCCCTCCGTCAGCACCCGATTGAGCTCGAAATAGGGTTTGATCTGCGCCTCATCAAGCGAATAGCGCTCAAGCCGAACCTGCTCCGCGTAGAATGGCCAGTCCCAGGCCTGAGCGCTGAAACCGCCCTGCTGTGCATCGATAACTTGTTGAATATCTGCCAGTTCATGCTCTGCGCGCGCCCGCGCCGCCGGTGCTATCTGCCTCATGAACGCCAGCGCCGCTGCGGAGGTTTTCGCCATCTGGTCGGCGATGCTCAGACTGGCGTAGTCCGTAAAGCCGAGCAGTGCCGCCTGCCGCGCGCGCAGCTCAACCAGCCGCAAAATCAGCGCGCGGGTGTCGCTATCATCGCCTTTCTGTGTGCGCAGCGCGCTTGCCTGAAATAACGTTTCCCGTGTCGCACGACGGCGCAAGGAGGCCAGCGCGGGCTGTTGAGTCGTATTAAGCAGCGCGATGAACCAACCGTCGCTGAGCCCTTTATCCTGCGCGGCAGCCCGTGCGGCAGCAATATCATCCTCGCTGAAACCGTCAAGCGCTTCCCGCGAATCAACCACCAGACCACCGTTTTTCGCCGCTGCGAGCAGGCGCTGATTGAACTGGCTGGTCAGTGTTGCCGCTTCCGTATTCAGCGCGCGCAGCTTAGCTTTTTGCGGATCCGAAAGCGTAGCCCCTGCCAGGATAAACTGCTGATGGGTGACCTCCACCAGCCGCAGCGACTCCTCATCCAGTGACAGCTGATGACGCTGCCGCCATACAGCCTCAATACGTTCGAACAGCCGGGTATTGAGATAAATATCATTGGCAAGCCCGGCGAGCTCTGCGGAAAACTGCTCGTCAAGATGCTGGAGAATGTCGTTGGTATTTGAGGCCACCATCGCAAAGAAGACCGACGTCACCCGACCAAGCAGCGCCCCGCTTTCTTCCAGGGCAATGAAGGTATTGGCAAAATCCGGCGCGTGCGGATCGGCGGCGATGGCCGCTATCTCTTGTCGCTTTTGCCGCACGCCCTCATCGAAAGCCGGACGATAGTGGCTATCGCGGATGAGATCAAAAGGCGGCGCCTGGTACGGTAGCAGGCTGACGGTAAAAAAGGGATTCGCGAAAGACATCATGGACTCCTGATTGCGATAGTTTCCATAGAGTAGGCAACCGCCTGCCGGGCCGCAATGATTTCTCTGCCGCCAAACGTTGACATACCGCCATCCGCCCTCGCGTGCTATGGTAATACCACACAAAACGCGTTGAGGAATAACAGGAAATGATCGTACTCGTGACTGGCGCGACGGCAGGATTTGGTGAAAGCATTACCCGCCGTTTCGTCGCTAATGGCCATAAAGTAATTGCCACCGGTCGCCGTCAGGAGCGTCTTAAGGAACTCAAAGAGAACCTGGGCGACAGCATTCTGACCGCACAACTGGACGTTCGTAACCGCGCGGCGATTGAAGAGATGATCGCCAACCTGCCAGCCGAATGGCAGCAAATCGATGTCCTGGTGAACAATGCCGGGCTGGCGCTGGGCATGGAACCCGCGCAGAAAGCGAACGTCGAAGACTGGGAGACGATGATCGACACGAACAACAAGGGGCTAATCTACATGACCCGCGCGGTCCTGCCGGGTATGGTTGAGCGCAACCGCGGTCATATTATCAATATCGGCTCGACGGCGGGCAGTTGGCCCTATGCTGGCGGCAACGTCTATGGCGCGACCAAAGCATTCGTTCGTCAATTCAGTCTGAACCTGCGCACCGACCTGCACGGTACCGCCGTTCGCGTGACCGATATTGAGCCAGGCCTGGTGGGCGGCACCGAGTTTTCCAACGTGCGCTTTAAAGGTGATGATGAGAAAGCCAGTAAAACCTACGAGAATACCAGCGCGCTGTCAGCGGAGGACGTTACCGAAGCCGTCTGGTGGGTGGCGACGCTGCCGAAACATGTCAACATCAACACCCTGGAAATGATGCCGGTCTGTCAGACCTATGCCGGTTTGAGCATTCATCGTCAGGGATAAGCCGTATTTCTCTGTCTTTTCCCCTGCCCGGCAGCCCGCCGGGTATGGGCGGGACGGGAAAAAAAGCGTAAAATAGCGCACTTAATCCGCAAGAAAGAAAACGCCAATGGCCGCAGAATCGCAACTCAATCCTACACAGCCCGTAAATCAGCAAATTTACCGCATCTTACGTCGGGATATTGTGCACTGCCTGATCCCGCCAGGCACGCCGCTTTCAGAAAAAGAGGTGTCGGTGCGTTTCGAGGTATCGCGCCAGCCGGTGCGTGAAGCGTTTATCAAACTGGCGGAAAACGGTCTGATTCAGATTCGCCCGCAGCGCGGCAGCTACGTCAATAAAATTTCGTTATCCCAGGTGCGCAACGGTTGTTTCGTGCGTCAGGCGATTGAGTGTGCCGTGGTGCGCCGGGCGGCAACCATGATAACCGACGCCCAGAGCTATCAACTGGAACAGAACCTCCACCAGCAGCGCATCGCCATCGATCGCCACCAGTTGAACGATTTCTTTCAGCTTGACGATGAATTCCACCAGCTGTTGTCAATGATTGCCGACTGCCAGCTCGCCTGGGACACGGTGGAAAACATTAAAGCGACCATCGACCGCGTGCGCTATATGAGCCTCGATCACATCTCTTCGCCGGACATGCTGCTACACCAGCATCAGGACATTTTCAGCGCGCTGGCGCAGCGTGATGTTGCCGGAGTGGATGCCGCGATGACGCAGCATTTGCAGGAAATCAGCGAGTC
>NZ_JAFAGS010000013.1 GCF_019237635.1 Pluralibacter sp. | reverse complement strand
GGTGCCAAAAAGAAGCTGATAACCGTGTTACCGGTGTAGGCCACCAGCACCGAACCGGTGAACATGGTCGCCAGCATGGTGCGCGTGACGGTTTGACCCTGATCCAAAAGTAGCTCGGTGCTAAATCAGGGATTTGCGTCATTGTTATGGTTATTTAATAGGAATGCTCTTATTTATTGAAAATAACACCAGCATGAATTGATAAGCATCTTGTAAATAAAAAAGATAAAGCAAGTTTATACGGTATAAAAAGAAAGGTTAAATTTTTAATTATATAAATAATATTGTGATCAAAACTCACGAAGTATCTATGATACGAGAAAAATCGCATCACCATATCCGATCTCCGTAACGTAGAGAATCTTATAGGACTAAGTATGAAACTGATTAATTTTATTGGCCTTTTTACTCTCACGTGTAGTATGTCAGCGTTTGCTGAAACGGCCAGTTTTGAACAGCGCCATGATATTCGTGAGTCTGTACGGGAAGGAAAACACGATGTGCGTGAAGGCACCCGTGAATATCGTGTAGACAATAATACGGGTATTGGCGACAACTCCAATATCGATGAACGCCATGAAATTCGTGAAAAAAGTCGGGAAACGCATCACGATATACATGAGGCAAGCCGTGAGAATCGTATAGATAATGCGCCGAAGTGGAATGGCAATAACGGTGAGCGTCTGGAAAATATTGATGGAAACCACGACAACCGTCAGGATAATCGCAACAAAGACCAGGTTAAACGAAATCATGATCGTAACCAGGATCAGAGCAAACGAAATCATGACCGAAACAAAGATCAGAGTAAACGACAACACGACCGCAACAAAGATCAGAGTAAGCGTTAATAAAGAGTGCTACCAGCTCCCAATGGATTGACTCGTGGTGGGGCTTATAACATCTGCCCATTGCCCGGTTGTCATAATGTTATGACACCTCAAAAGCAAATATGCTTTATGAGGTGCCTGAAGCTTCAGATTTTCAGACTTTGCGGAACTTCTCTTCACGTCATGAAGGGGTTAGGGTCATGACCCCTGCGCCGTTTCATACCGGGTGCCCGTTATAGTGACCTATGGGAAGGGGGCATACGGAATATTGTGCTCAGCTTCTTCTGCAAGATAAGCCAGGTATTCTTCACGGGTTTTCGCCTGAGAAAAACGACCACACATAGATTACCTCCAGCCTGATGACAGAAAGTATAGGGGAGGAAAAGTGTTGGTATACTAAGCTTGAACAAACGGTTAACTCATTGATTTTTCATAAGTGAGAAATGGTGCTATATACCATTATATTGATTTAACTAATTGAGATATAAAGAATTAAGTCCGGTCTTGAAAACCGGCGACCCGAAAGGGTTCCAGAGTTCGAGAGCCTGTACATAAATTTGTGTAATTGCCTGATTTTGATATGTTCAATCCAACATCAAAAGCAGGTTAATTTATGGACGAAAAACAGTTGCAGGCCCTGGCTAACGAACTGGCCAAAAATCTCAAAACCCCTGACGATCTTAGCCAGTTCGATCGCCTGCTGAAGAAAATCAGCGTTGAGGCTGCTCTCAACGCCGAAATGTCCCACCATTTGGGCTACGATAAAAATCAGCCCAAATCGGGAGCTAACTCCCGCAACGGCTATTCCACAAAGACCGTTACCACTGGCGATGGCCCTCTGGAACTACGTACGCCGCGTGATCGTGACGGCTCCTTCGAACCCCAACTGGTGAAGAAAAACCAGACCCGGATCACCGGGATGGATAACCAAATCCTGTCACTGTACGCCAAAGGGATGACCACCCGCGAGATAGCGGCGGCGTTCAAAGAACTGTATGACGCGGATGTCTCACCGGCGCTGGTATCGAAGGTCACCGACGCCGTGATGGAGCAGGTTGTCGAATGGCAAAATCGTCCACTGGATGCGGTTTATCCTATTGTTTATCTTGACTGTATCGTCCTGAAAGTCCGGCAGGACAGTCGTGTCATCAATAAATCGGTGTTCCTGGCTCTGGGCATCAATATCGAAGGTCAGAAAGAACTTCTGGGTATGTGGCTGGCCGAAAACGAAGGGGCGAAGTTCTGGCTCAATGTGCTGACTGAACTAAAAAACCGCGGTCTGAACGATATCCTCATCGCCTGTGTTGACGGCCTGAAAGGCTTCCCTGACGCCATCAACGCGGTGTATCCGGAGGCCCGCATCCAGTTATGTATCGTGCATATGGTGCGCAACAGCCTGCGGTTCGTCTCGTGGAAGGACTACAAAGCCGTCACCCGCGACCTGAAAGCCATCTATCAGGCACCCACGGAAGAAGCAGGCCAGCAGGCACTGGAAGCATTCGCTGCTGCCTGGGACAGCCGCTATCCGCAGATAAGCCGAAGCTGGCAGTTAAACTGGGCCAACCTGGCGACGTTCTTCGCTTACCCGGCAGACATCCGCAAAGTCATCTACACAACGAACGCCATAGAGTCGCTGAACAGCGTGATCCGGCATGCGATAAAGAAACGTAAGGTGTTCCCGACGGATGACTCAGTGAAAAAGGTAGTGTGGCTGGCAATCCAGGCAGCTTCACAGAAGTGGACGATGCCACTGCGGGACTGGCGTATGGCAATGAGCCGCTTTATTATCGAGTTCGGTGACCGCCTGGACGGTCACTTCTGAGAAAAGGCATTTACACAGAATCGTGTACAGGGTCGAGTTCGAATCTCTGCGCTTCCGCCAGATTAAACAAGGGGTTACCGAAAGGTAACCCCTTTGTTTTTTTGGCTCTTAGAATACAGTTAGAATATCCACTTAGAATATTTTCCCTCACCTCCCTCCGCATCACATATTTTTTACAACTTCACTTACCCCACCTCAATTTTTTCTTTGGTATACTTGTAAGTGAAAAACCTCCGGCTATGCCGGAGGATATTTATTCAGAGCACAGCATTTTTTATTGAGAAAAAACGTAGCCATCAGCGTATCAACTCCCTTATTAACCACATCGAAAGGAAATAAGGATGAGTTGGAACAAGCAGGCTGCTATTTCACACCTCCGGTCACATGCCCTCGGTCGGTCCCATAATGAGTGTGCAACGTTCACCCGAGAAGCTATAGAGGCCGGTGGGATCAGGCTACCAAGAACCCCCAATGCAAAGGATTATGGGCCCATTCTCCAGCGTGCCGGATTTAGTGAGGTTCCTCCGGGATCGACGCTGCATAGCGGGGATGTCGCCGTTGTACAGTCTTATGATGGAGGCAATTCCAGCGGGCATATGACAATGTTCGATGGAACGCACTGGATATCTGATTTTATCCAGACTGGTTCTACCCCATACCCCGGACCTGGGTATCGACGCATGCACCCGGCATATAAGATCTACAGGATGAACTGATGAGAGCGATAATAATTCTATTGTCTTTATTGCTTTCTGCTTGTTCGGTTCATCCGGATCAGAGCGCAGCCAGCCGGGTTCGTTCGTTTTATACGTCCTACCTGGCAACTCTTACCAGTAGCGATAACGAATACCCACAATCTCAACTCCATGAATATGTTTCTGCTGACACCCTTTCCAGATTGGCTCAGATAGATGCTATTCCTGAACAGGACCTCATGGGGTCGGATTACTTCGCTTACGTGCAGGATTATGATCCGTCGTGGGTTGGTGCCCTTACCGTAGGCAGTGTGAGCCCGCTTTTGGGTGGGGAAGTCATGCCGGTGTGGATCGGTATTAATGATGGTAAAAAACTTGAACTGGAAGTCTATGTACGACGCGAGGCCGGAGAATGGAAAATTTACCGCGTCCGCGACGTAACAGACAATTACGAGCATCCGATTTTTAATGCTGGAGCCATAACCCAGGCAAAAGCTGCTGCAGAAAGCGGCCAATAAGTTGCCGTTTTATTATTAGCCCTGGCACCCGCCGGGGCTTTTTGCATTAGACTCGCTGCCTGACGGGCTAATAACCCAATCCGGGCAGGCTGCTGGCGTTATGGCTCTCACCCGGCGACGATGTATAACCCGGTGCCGCGGGAAGTCGGGCGCTGGCACACTGATTTTTCTTCTCTCGTCAGCGATCTGCCGGACGTCAATATCATCAACGCTTCCCGGCACACCGCGCTGACCTGCTTTCCACGTTCAACCATCGAGGCGGCACTTAATGCCTGAAAAACTGTATTTCGACGGGATGCATGGCATCAGCAGTTATGCGTTTGCCAGGGTAGAATAATCACCTTCAATCAAAGAGGTGGTTTGTGTGGCAAACAATTTATGGGTGGCCTTGGGCAACTATCTGGTCAGCAATTTCCGCTCTGTTTTCTGTTTTAACTGTTGTAGTTGCGATTTTGGCTCTACTCAGATGGAAAAAACAGGACCAATTGAAGGCAAAAATGGCCTTTAAGATGGCAGTTGCTGACTATTTCTACGATCTGGCAAAATTACCTATTAGGTTAGATAATTTGGAATTACGGAATAAATGCGTCAATGGGATCAATGATCTGAACACACAATTCGCCTCTTGCCATCACGCATGGCTCATGTCAGAGGGGATAATGGAAAATTATGTGGAGCTACCGTAGGCGGTGTTTTCATCTTTCGGCGTCTCAACGCCCACTGAGAAGAACATACAAACCTCCAGAGAGAGCGGGGATTAGATCCCCGCCATTTTTTAATGGATTTGGCAGTGCCAGGAGGTAAATCCTTTTTGGGATGCGGAACCGGGAACGTTTTCCGGTTATTGGTAGCCACCATATCTGGTGGCTACCTCCGTTATGCTTTTTGAGTTCACATCCGGCAGCAGTCAATTCCTTTATCCGGTCAGTCGATTTCATTTTTCCTCCTGGCCTGAAAATCATTATACACAAATACACACAGCGAAAGGTGGTGGTGTGTATTTGTGTGTATTCAGCTTAAAATAGTATTTCCATCTTGCCATCACTGATATACGGGAACTGGCTGAAAAGGGGGATGTTTTTTGATTACTGTCTGGCGACCTTTTTTTACACGTCTGTTTAAAACATAGACAATCACTTACGTTGGCCATGTTATGGTTTGTAGCGGGTAAGAGGTTTCAGAAAGGTTCCTTTTATCCGCCATCCCTAAGGTACGTTTCTTCTGTTGCGGTGAATCCCCCTGAGCGGCGGGGCATTCAGTCAGAGATGAAATGTTCTCGCGTTCCTACCGATGCGGGTCAGTTATGACTGGCTGACTCACCGGGAGGCACCCGGCACTGCAACGATTCCATGTGTGAGAGTGTTGAAAATCCCCTTGGCTACCTTCGTGTAGCCTTTTTTATATATGCGATACACATGAATCCCAGACCCTGTGGAAAACCGAGATCAAAACATCCGCACCTCCATACGGCAAAGTAGAAATGTCACGTTTGTTATAAACTTTTAATAATATCAACGGTATTTCTGAGGGCGGTTCGATAATGATTCTTGAGGGGAAAGAAACGCTGGATAGTATTGACTGGCAGGCCCTGGCGGAACTGATTGCTGCTTCCGGTTTGGGGCAGCGCGATGTCCAGTTACTGGAGCAAGCTTTTCGTTGCAGTACGTTCTGCTGGTTTGGCTATGAAAATGGACAGCTTGTTGCAGTGGCAAGGGCTATTAGCGATCTGACCTGGTGCAGTTATCTGGCGGATGTAGCAGTGGCTCCGCACCACCAGGGACTGGGCTATGGTCGGCAATTAATGCAGGCTATATGCAATCAACTGTTACCACATGGCAAAATTTTTATCTATTCTGTGATCGATAAAACGGGGTTTTATCAGCGTTATGGATTTGAATTACTGACCACAGGTATGGTCTGTGCAAGTGAGGAAAGTTTATTCAGCCTGCGTCAGCAGGGTTATGTTCTATGAAAAATCATTCATCGGGTAACCATGATGCTATTGCCTGTGGGTATTTTACCTATTGGTCTTATAGGTTGATAATGATGAGATGTTTGTTAATATCTAAGCGAGTTAGGGGAGTTATTATCAGTGTAACTGATTTATTATATAACAATGTCGCTAGTTTTAATTCATTTCACGTAGTGGATTATAATCAAAGAAAATATATTTTTGTATTGGCTGCAAGTAAATCTACCTTATTGGTAATAATATCGTTGCTTTGGTTTTATTAATTTATACTTAAAGATCATCGCTGCATTTCTAAAAACACAATCAGCCAGGAGAGTATGATGAAACAGAACCAACCAGCCTTACCTTCACGGCGGGTAATACTGAAACAGGTACTTGCTGTTTCTGCCCTTTCGGTCACAGGGATGGCAGCCTTATCGGTGCCCTCCATCTCTTTTGCGGTATCACTCAGCAAAGAAGAACGTGATGGCATGACACCGGATGCTGTGATTGAACATTTTAAACAGGGTAACCTGCGCTTTCAGGAAAATCGTCTGGCGAAGCATGATTACCTGGCGCAGAAGCGCAGCAGTATTGCAGGCCAGTACCCTGCTGCGGTGATCCTTAGCTGCATTGACTCCCGCGCGCCAGCGGAAATTATCCTGGATACTGGGATTGGCGAAACGTTTAACTCCCGCGTTGCAGGTAATATCAGCAATCGCGATATACTGGGCGGCATGGAATTTGCCTGCGCGCTTGCTGGTGCTAAAGTGGTGCTTGTCATGGGGCATACCCGCTGTGGTGCGGTTCGTGGCGCTATTGATAATACGGAGTTGGGTAACCTGACCGGTTTACTGGATGAAATTAAACCCGCGATTGAAAAAACAAAATACGACGGGGAACGTAAAGGAAGTAATTATGAGTTCGTTGATGCAGTGGCCCTGAAAAATGTCGAACTGACCATCGAGAATATTCGTAAAAATAGCCCGGTGCTGAAACAACTGGAAGACCAGAAGAAAATTAAAATAGTCGGTGGTATGTACAACCTTATCGGCGGGAAAGTTGATTTTTTCGACGTGTAAAATGTATTCATTCAGATCTGACAGTTCCTGGTTATATATACAGGAATCTGTCAGGCTCCCTGCCAGACGCAGGTTGCTGGCGGTCAGGCAATGGCACGTTCCTGGCGGGCGGGAGAGTGCGAACTCAGCCGCTTCTCAGGGCGAGGACGGCCCGGCGAGACAACGACCTTCTGGCTCATTTATTTTTAGATTCACTGTTTATTATTAACACGCTAACACTGTACATACCGTTACACAGCAACGCTCATCTTTTCGTATACACCTGATATAGAATGGCAAAAAAGACAGGCTTCGAATGCAGTCAAAAAAACGGGGCTATTTGTTGTGTGATTGTTAGAGATTTGAGTGTCAACAGATCTTAAAGCAAATTTATGCCATGTAGTGCCATGTAGTCTGGCGTGTTTATAATGAAAATCAAAAATACTCTTTGTTTACATATCCTGATGGCTACCCTGGCTATCTTGTTCCTCAGTGTTCACCCGTTGGTGACAAGCGTTGATCCACCGCTCAAATTCCAGCCGCTGATCAAATCGATGGATGGAACGCCAAAAGAACAAGCGGAAAAAATAGCCACCATTTCCCATGCCTTAAAAGGGAATGCTATTTTCTTCATCGGGGCGTCCGAGGTTGCCACCTCTGAAGAAGAACATTACGCGGTTTATAATTACTTCAATAAGCAACTGCACCGACCTGTAGTGGCTTATGGCGATAGCTATGTGGATGACGTCACACAATTTTTACTGTTTTCGCGTTTTAAAGACGACCTTAACGCGAACAGTAAAGTTGTTTTACTTCTGGCGCCTGACAGCTTTTATTCAAAAGGCCTGCCGCCAGCCATCTTTGCCGATAACTTCCCGGGATCTATTTTCAATCCTCTGATGAAAGATCCGCAGGCGCGCCCGTTGCTGGTCAATTACTTACAGCATATTGATGCTGAGGAGATAAGTCATTTAACGTTTGGCCAAATGGCTGTGCGCGGCTGGCACCCGGACCTTATCTGGGAAGAGGTGAGTTTTCAGTTCGCCAATTTCTGCACGATGATCAAAAACGACTGGCTGGCGCTGCTCAACATTGCGCCGCAGCTGGCGCAGCCGTGGCCGCAACAGTCGACAACCCGCATGGTTCCTGACTGGGATAAAGAGTTGGCCCACGCGCGCGAGTTGAATAAAAAACGCCAGCAGAGTGCGGCCACGCTGTGGATGGATAAATCTGTTTATGAGCAGGGAGACGCGCCGGAGCAGTGGGATGACACACCTGTTGTGCCCAAACAAATCGCGGTATTTAAGGCAACCGTCCAGCTTCTGAAACAACGCCATGTGCAGGTGATTGCTATCGTCGACCCCATTAACCCATGGGCGCTGTACAATACCGACACCTTCCGGCCGGTTGATAAGCAAATTAAAACCATTCTGGAAGAGAATCAGGTTCCTTATTTAGATATGTATGCAATGCCGTATGAGAACGGCTGGAACTGGGATCGCCTGCATCCTTCTGAACTGGCTTGGGTTCCTATGATTCGCTTTATTGCAGAGAGTTTTAAATGATGAAAACCGCGATTCGTCTTTTTTTCCTTTATCTCCTGCTGGCGATCACCATTGTCGCGTGGACCTCTGTCGATGACAGCATGAGTTTGCAACTGCATTTTGAATATCAAAAGTTCTGAGGTTGAATAATGTACAGCTCAGGAATGTTTTTTTTCTACTTGTTTTCATCAGCCCTGGTGTTTGCGCTGGTTAATCGCGTATTGCATCATCGCCTGACGTATTTATCTGCGTTGTCAGTACTGGCGGCATTAGGATGGGGGTTTATCTTCCAGGGGGATTATATTGTCCCGGTTGCCGTTTTTTTCAGTTTTTATGTTCTCGTGACATTAAAAGATAAGGGGTGGTTAAAAACCTGGCAGGCGGTCACCTTAACGTTGCTGCCATTGTTTTTGGTGAAATTACACTTTAATAACCACTGGGGGATGATCGGCCTCTCTTTTATGACCTTCCGCGCTATTGATGTCCTGCTTTATCGCAGTAAAAAAGATGGCCGGAATTTCCTGCACTATTTCTGCTATCTCTTTATGCCCTTCGTCATCCTGGCCGGCCCAATGTACCGCTGGCGGACATGGTTGAGCGACGTGAGCAAGCCCGTATTCGCGATTACCCGCGAACAGTTTTTAGTGGCTCTAGAGCAAATTATTACCGGGATAGTGCAGAAATTCTTACTCGCCATGCTGGTCGATACTCTGGTCGTGCAGCCGTGGAGCCACGAACCGTTTACGTTGACCGTGGGCGTGGTGATGTCGGTTGCCTACAGCGCCTATCTCTACTTTGATTTTGCTGGCTACAGCAATATGGCCATCGGGGCAGGCCGCCTGTTTGGACTGAACATTCCGGCGAACTTCAATATGCCCATCCTGGCGAAAAACCCGCAGGATTTCTGGCGTCGCTTCCACATCAGCCTCTCTGAATGGCTGCGCGATGTGGTCTTTATGCCAATTTATATGAACTTGATGAAGTTCAACTTTTTCCGCCAGAACAAAACGCTGGCGCAAAATATGGGTATTTTTTGCACCCTGTTCTGTATGGGGGCATGGAATGGACTCGAGCGACATTATGTGATCAGCGGCGCGCTCTTTGGCGCGATTTCTGTAGTTCACAACATGCTGCTGTGGTCAGCCAAACGCAGCCCGATGTTGAACAGCGGGTTACAGCATCCGGTTATTGCGTTTTTGGGGCGAATTCTGACGCTGGGAAGCGCCGCGGCCTCCCTTTACATCTTTAGTGGAATGTCACCTCTATGAAAAATCACGCCGATCTCCTGGAACTACACGATTTCTTACGTGCGGCATTATTCGATCCTGCTTCCCCCCAGCAGTTGGCAATCAGCGGCAGCGACGAAGCCTTAAGCTGGTTACAACTTTCCGCCGCCGTGACGGACTGGGCGCAGCGCTATCAGCATTGCCCGTCTTCCGCGGGTACGCCGGTGGTGTTGTACGGACATCAGCAGGCTGAATTTGCCGTGGCGATTTATAGCTGCCTGCTGCACAACATTCCGTATATTCCGGTGGATTGTATTTACCCGCAGGAGCGGCTCAAAGAGATCTGCCATCTGGCAAATGCCCCTTACTACTACGACGTGGCGACCAGGCAGTTCATCGCCACCGGCGAGATGGGCAAGGTACTGGCCGAGCAGGATCTCGCTTATATCATGTTTACGTCTGGCAGCACGGGCAAACCGAAAGGCGTGCAGATTGGGCGTGAAAGCGTATGGCACTTCATGAAATGGGTAAGTCAGGACTTTTCACTGCCTGAAAAACCGGTGTTAATGAACCATGCGGTGTTCAGCTTCGACCTCTCCCTGATCCCATTACTGGCGAATCTGGCGATGGGGGGACATGTCGTTCTGAACGCAAAAGAAGATATCCTGAAAGAAGACTGGCTGGACCGGCTGAAAATGAATGCGGTTTCCGCCTGGGTTTCCACGCCGTCTTTTGCTTATCAGAAGTTGCTCTCGCCGCAGTTCAACAGCGAGTACTTGCCGGAGCTGAACGTCTTTATCTTCATTGGTGAAGTGTTAAACAAAGCGCTGGTGAAACAGTTACGCCGCCGTTTCCCACAGGCCAAAATTATCAATTCCTACGGACCCACGGAAGCGACGGTCGCGACCACGGTGGTAGAGATAACCGATGAGATCCTCGGAAGCGACAACGCGGTGCTGCCGGTTGGGGTGATGATGCCAGACAGCAGAATGGAAATTACCGCCGACGGCGAACTGATTATCTGGGGTAAAAACGTGATGCGCGGCTATCTCGGCTTACCGCAGGAGAACGCGACAAAATTACTGCGTCGGGAGAGTGAAGCGTTTCGCGGCTACCGGACCGGCGACCTGGGTTATGAAGAGGGATTAATCTATTGCCAGGGCCGCAACGACAGCCAGGTCAAACTGAACGGCTACCGTATTGAAATCAACGAGATTGAAAATCGCCTGCTGGCAATGTCTGGCATCAGCGAAGCGGTGGTTCTGCCGCTGATGAAATCCTGCGGCAGCGTGCTGCGCATTACCGCGTTCTGCGTGACGGACCTGGCGCCGGAGGCGATCAAAACCTCGCTGGCGAAGGTGGTTCCACACTACATGGTGCCTTCACAAATTATCATTAAAGACGCTTTGCCGCTGAATCCTAACGGCAAGATCGACCGTAAGTTGCTGGACTCTCATGCCCGCACACATTAATTACTCCAGGAAAAGTGATGGAACAAGATATTCTCGCGCTGTTTGAAAAAGTGTTATCCCGCAAAGTGGGCTTTCACGATGAACTGATTGAATCTGACATTCTCGACTCTATTCTGGCGGTCGACATGGTGCTGGAAGTGCAGGACGTTTACGGCTGTATGATCCCGCCGACTGAAGTTGCTACTGTGCTGAAAACCCCGGCAGACCTGGCTCGCTATATTGAAGAGAACCGCTAATCGCCATTGGCGTTAACGTTTCTGAGAAGGCCCTGGATGATTTCATTCAGGGTTTTCTATCAGACCAGTACCTGGCCTACGAGCGACCCCACCCCCATAGATAACGCCATCGCCATTGAACTCCAGAAGGTTACCCTGATGATGGCCTTTAGCGCAGGCGCCTTGCTCGCAACCGATGAGATATAACCCAGTACGGCCAGGGAAAAAAGCGTGGACAGGATAATGAACGGTAAAACCAGACCCGCAGGGCTTAACCATGCGACAAGGACGGGTAAAACCGCGCCGGCAGAAAAACTGAGCGCTGAAAATAGCGCCGCCTGAAAAGGCCGGGCCGAATTGATATCCGACAGTCCCAGCTCTTCCCGGGCGTGAGCGTCCAGAGCATCCTGCGCCATAAGCTGTTCGGCGGCCCTGCGGGCAAGGGCAGGCTCGAGACCTCTTTGTATATAGAGCGACGTCAGTTCTGTTACCTCTCCCTCATAATCGGTAGCCAGTTCATTTTTTTCCTGCGCCAGCGCCGCCGTTTCGGTGTCCGCCTGCGATGACACGGAGACATATTCTCCTGTTGCCATCGACATCGCTCCGGCAACCAGCCCGGCGCACCCTGCCAGCAATACCCCCGAGGATGACGTATTTGCCGACGCGACGCCCAAAACAAGGCTGGCCGTGGAAACGATACCGTCATTCGCTCCCAGAACCGCGGCCCTGAGCCATCCCACTCTACCGATACTGTGTCGTTCCCGGTGCATGGTTCTGTCTTCCTTCCTGTCAGTCAATGAGACATCTAACGCCGACGCATGACGGGAGGTCTCCTGATGTGGTTAACCCTCGGCTGTACGTTCGGTCTGTTAGGTGTCGCCAGCGAACCGGGGAGATGAGGTCTTTCCTGTATGCCCGCATTGTCCCGCGAAAATGGCGAAGGGGGCAGCGGGCGGTTTTCTCTGCTGACCGGCGTCACTGATTTATTATCCAGCGGTAAACGGGGAGAGCGATCCGGATTACTGACGCTGGGTCTGTTCAGCTGGTTATTGCGCAGCGTCTGTCTTTGCTCCGGGGTCATCGCATTCCAGTGGGTGGCAAGGTCGCCCCGCAGTTTAGAGACGTCCGCCTGGCCATTGTTATCGTGCCAGTTCTGATATTTATCTTTAATCTCCTGCTGACGCTGCTCGTCGAGCCCATTCCACCACTTGTTGATAAGCTCGTCGAAATCCTCCGGATTGTCACAGCACCACGGATAATAACTGCCCCAATAGACGAAATAATCGTCGTACCACCATGGGTAGCTCCCGTAGTGAACGCCATAGTAGCCCCCGGTGCCCGTACTGGCGCCGACGCCGACGCCAACCGAGGAGCTGTTGTTGCTACTGCAACCAGCAAGACCAAAGACCAGCAGGGGGAGGAGCAGGACGGCACGCATAAGAACTCCGGGAAAAGGAATGAGTTAGCGGTAATCGCGAACCCGTATATGTTTCAGTGTAAACATGTTTATCAGAAGAGACAGTCCTGGCGATCACCGAACGCAATATTAAGTTATGGGTACGGGACTCGGGGCCTTTCCAGGTCTGGACACAGTGGCATGGCGACTCACGCGCAGATGACTGAATAAATCCCCCCCCTTGGGTGTTTACTCCATACCAAACATCACGAGGGCGTTACTATGAACCGCATTGTCACTCGTTTACTTCCTGCCTTTTTTACTGGCGTGATGCTGTTTTCCGGCTATGCGCAGGCGATGGGAGGGGGAGGCAGTAATAACGAACCCACGCCGCCTACCTGCCCGAAAGGGCAAATCTATGACCAGAAAACCAAAACGTGCATGGTGGATAAAGGCGGAATGATTGACGATAAATCCCGTACCGAATACGCCTACGCGCTGGCGAAAGCAGGGCGCTATCAGGAAGCGCTGGATATGCTCAATACGCTCAAGGATCCCAACACCGCCGAGGCGCTGAATTATCGCGGTTATGCGACCCGCAAGCTGGGGCGCACTGATGAAGGGATCGGCTATTATTTAAAATCAGTCGCGCTCGATCCTCACTATCCGAAGGTGCGTGAGTATCTCGGCGAAGCCTACATGGTTAAAAATCGTCCCGACCTGGCCCGTGAACAGCTTGCCGTCATCAAAACCTTATGCGGCACCAGTTGTGAAGAGTACCGTGACCTGTCGGCCGCCATTGAGGGTCATCCTGAATCCTGACAGGAGGCAAAAATCAGCAGCGAAACGGTACGTCGTGAGATTGTGCAATATCTCCCCCGCCTGTGGCGCTACGGACTGGTGCTTTCCCACCGGCGGGATATTGCTGATGATTTAGTTCAGGCCACCTGCGTGCGGGCGCTTGAGCGTGCGGCGCAGTTTACGACCGGTAGCAGGATGGACAGCTGGCTGTTTTCCATCCTGCACTCTATCTGGCTCAATGAGGTACGGGCGCAGCTGATCCGTCGCGGGCAGGGCTTTGTCGATATCGACGAACTGAGCGGGGCAGGCGATAGCGAGGATCCGGTGTGGTCGAACGAGGTGATAAGACGCGTTAACCGCCTGCCGGAAGCTCAGCGTAACACCGTATTTCTGGTGTATGTGGAGGAGCTATCCTACCGTGAGGCCGCCGCAGTGCTTGATGTCCCGATTGGTACGGTGATGAGTCGTTTAGCGACAGCACGTCTGACGCTTGCTCAGGACAGCGCGCTGCAACCGGAATCGCCGCCGCGAAAAGGAGAAAGATCATGACGCTTCCCGCGGGATCGGATGAGCTGCTGGTGGCCTGGCTTGATAATGAGCTTGACCCGGCGCGACGTCGCGAGCTGGAAGCCCGTCTGGCGCTGGATGTTGAGCTGGCGCAGCGCCTTGCGCTGTTTAAACAAAGCTCGCTTCCCTTCAAAGCGGCGTTCGAGCCGCTGCTTAGCGTAGCGCCTGTTGGGCGCCTGCTGCCGCCTGATGTTCCTGCCTTTTCTCTGTCCCGCCGCCATTTGATTGCCGCCGCAGTGGGGTTCCTGGCGCTGGGCGTCGCGGGCGACAGGTTGCTGATGCGGGTGACCCGTGAAGAGGAGAACTGGCGTGACCTGGTGGCGCACTACATGGTGCTTTATACCCCGGAAACTCTGGCGGATACGCCGTCCCGCGCCTCACTGGAAACCCAACTGAAAATGGTCGGGCAGCAGTTGGGCCTGCCGCTTTCCGTCGACGCGCTGACTATCCCCCCTGCAATACTCAAAAATGCGCGGCTGCTTGCCTATGACGAACAGTTCATCGCGCAAATTACCTGGCTTTATCCGCAGTCAGGTCCACTGGCGCTGTGCATCACGCACAACCGGGATGCTCGTATTGCCGCCGGGAGCGAGCGGCGGTTGGGGATGAATATCGTGTACTGGGCGAGTGTCAGCCACCAGTTCATGGTCATTGGACACAATCCTGAGGGGCAAATACGTGAGCTTGCCACCGTCCTGCAGCAGCATATCCGGGGCTGATAGTGACTGCATTCCAACGATGTCAGTTTTCTTAAGGTTATTTTAATCTTTCATTACACATTGCTGATTGGCGGATTTTTATGATAAATAATGCCGTTTTTTTGGCATATTCCACTTTTATCCATTAATGGAAACTGTTTTTATTATCATTACCATTTCACTGTGATTTAATCCTTAGCGGCCATGCAATCTGTTGTTTTTTACTCATGTTTATTAAGGATTTGTTCATGACTTTTCGCTTATCAGCTTATTGTTCAATAGCTTTAGTGACTTCATCTCTTTTTCTTGCGCCGCAGGCGTTCGCGGCAGACAGCAGTGAAGGCATCGTGGTTTACAACGCCCAGCATGAAAATCTGGTGAAATCCTGGGTTGACGGTTTTACCAAAGAAACCGGGATTAAGGTGACGCTGCGCAACGGCGGCGACAGTGAGCTGGGCAACCAGCTGGTGCAGGAAGGGACTGCGTCTCCGGCCGACGTTTTCCTGACAGAAAACTCGCCGTCAATGGTGCTGGTCGATAACGCTAAACTGTTCGCGCCGCTGGATGAAGCCACGCTCAAGCAGGTTCCTGCTGAGTATCGCCCGGCGCATGGTCGCTGGATTGGTATTGCCGCCCGCAGCACCGTCTTCGTTTATAACCCGGAGAAGCTGAGTGATGCGCAGTTGCCGAAATCGCTGATGGATCTGGCAAAGCCGGAATGGAAAGGCCGCTGGGCCGCGTCACCGTCAGGGGCGGATTTCCAGGCTATCGTCAGCGCCATGCTTGAGCTGAAAGGTGAAAAAGCCACGCTCGAATGGTTAAAAGCCATGAAAGCTAACTTTACGGCGTATAAAGGCAACAGCACGGTCATGAAGGCGGTCAACGCAGGCCAGATCGATGCAGGCGTCATTTACCACTACTACCGTTTTGTCGATCAGGCAAAAACCGGTGAAAACAGCAAAAACACCAAACTGTATTACTTCAAACACCAGGATCCGGGCGCATTTGTCAGCCTCTCCGGCGGTGGCGTTCTGGCATCCAGCAAACATAAAGAGCAGGCTCAGGCCTTTATCAGGTGGATTACTGGCAAGCAGGGTCAGGAAGAGCTGCGCACCAACAACGCGTTTGAATACGCTGTTGGCGTCAATGCAGCTTCCAACCCGCAACTGGTGCCGCTGAAGGATCTCGACGCGCCGAAGGTTGAGCCTTCTGCGCTGAACAGTAAAAAAGTCATCGAACTGATGACGCAAGCGGGTCTGCTGTGATCCTTTACGTGAAGTGAATACCTTATGTCTGGTCTGAGTCTCACTCTCGGGAGAAATGCGGGGCGCCAGCCTGCCCGTCGGCGTCCCGCGCTGCCGATGGTAGCGTTAGCCGTTCTGTTTTCAGTATTGGCGCTAGTGCCATTGGGGTTTGTCATCTCTGTTGGCATTGAGACCGGCTGGGAGACGATTAAGGTGCTCGTCTTTCGTCCGCGTGTTGCTGAGCTACTCAGCAACACGCTGTGGCTGGCCGCGCTCACGGTACCGCTTTGCGTCGTGCTGGGCGTTGCTGTCGCCTGGCTGACCGAGCGGACGGCGCTGCCAGGACGTCGATGGTGGTCCGCGCTGGCGGTTGCGCCGCTGGCTATCCCGGCGTTTGTGCAAAGCTACGCCTGGATAAGCGTGGCGCCGTCGATGCACGGCCTCTCTGCTGGCGTTTTTATCTCCATTCTTGCTTATTACCCCTTTATTTATATGCCGGTGGCCGCCGTGCTGCGGCGTCTCGACCCGACGCTGGAAGATGTGGCGGCATCGATGGGCACGCCGCCGTGGGCGGTGTTTTTCCGCGTGGTGTTGCCGCAGTTGAAGCTGGCCATTTGGGGCGGCGCGCTGCTGGTGGCGCTGCATCTGCTGGCGGAATACGGCTTGTACGTCATGATCCGCTTCGACACTTTTACCACTGCGATTTATGACCAGTTCCAGTCCACCTTTAGCGGCCCGGCGGCGAATATGCTGGCTGGCGTGCTCGCACTGTGCTGCCTGGCTATCCTGCTGTTGGAAGGGGCTACGCGGGGGAAAGCGCGCTATGCGCGTATTGGCTCCGGGGCGGCGCGCGAGCAAAAACGCTGGCCGCTCGGCGCTGGCGCGATGCTCCTCGGACAGCTTCTGCTGGTCGCGCTGGTGGTGCTGGCTCTCGGCGTGCCGCTGGCCGTGCTGGGCCGCTGGCTGTGGCTTGGCGGCGTGGAGAACTGGATGCATGCCGATCTCTGGCAGTCGTTGCGCCAAACCCTGATGCTGGGCGCCGGAGGCGCTATCCTGACCACCGCCTGCGGGATCCCTATCGCCTGGCTCGGCGTGCGCTATCCGCGCCGCGTTTTTCGCCTGCTGGAAGGGTGCAATTACATCACCAGCTCGCTGCCAGGTATCGTTACCGCCCTGGCGCTGGTGACGGTGACCATCCATTATGCGCGACCGATTTACCAGACTGAGGTGACCCTCTTTCTGGCCTATCTGCTGATGTTTATGCCGCGGGCATTGATCAACCTGCGCGCGGGTATCGCCCAGGCGCCGGTCGAGCTCGAAAACGTGGCGCGCAGCCTGGGAAGTACGCCGACGAAAGCGCTCTGGAGCGTCACGATGCGTCTTGCGGCGCCTGGCGCTGCGGCGGGCGCGGCGCTGGTATTCCTCGGGGTGAGCAATGAGCTGACCGCAACGCTGCTGCTGTCGCCGCTCGGCACCCGTACGCTTTCAACCGGTTTCTGGGCGTTGACCAGCGAGATTGATTATGTCGCCGCCGCGCCTTACGCGGTGCTGATGATCCTCATCTCACTGCCGCTGACCGGGATCCTCTACATGCAGTCGAAGAAAATCGCAGGTCTGTAACATGCTTGAATTGTCATCTGTCTCTAAAACGTTTGGTGATGCCCAGGTGTTGAACGCGCTGAACCTGACGGTAGCGCCGGGCAGCCGTACCGCCATTGTCGGGCCGTCCGGCTCCGGTAAAACGACGCTGCTGCGCATTCTGGCGGGTTTCGAAACACCGGATGCCGGGCGTATCGTCATGCAGGGGAAAACCCTGTTTGACGACGCTGTTTTTGTCCCAGCGCACCAGCGCGGCATTGGCTTTGTGCCGCAGGAAGGGGCGCTCTTCCCCCATCTGAATGTTGAGGACAACATCGCCTGGGGGCTGGAAGGGGCGCGTCAGGAGAAGCGCCGTCGGGTGGCGGCCCTGATGGAGATGGTTTCGCTGGACAGCCAGCTTGCCCACCACTGGCCTCACGAGATTTCCGGTGGGCAGCAGCAGCGCGTGGCGCTTGCCCGCGCGCTGGCGCAGCAGCCTTCACTGATGCTGCTGGACGAACCCTTTTCCGCGCTGGATACCGGGCTTCGCGCCGCAACACGTAAAGCAACGGCCGATCTGCTGGCCGAGGCCGGGGTGGCGTCGATTCTGGTGACGCACGATCAGAATGAAGCGCTCTCTTTCGCAAGCCAGGTGGCGGTGATGCGACAGGGGCGTTTTACGCAGGTTGGAACACCGTTTGAGGTTTACTCTCAGCCGGTCGATGAAGCGACTGCGCTGTTTCTGGGAGATGCCCTGGTGTTGCCTGCGCAACTGGCGGCGGGCAAGGCGCACTGTGCCCTTGGCGAGCTGCCGACTGATAACCCGCAGGCGGCCGGGCAGGGGCGGGTGATGCTGCGCCCGGAACAACTGCTCATTACGCCATGCCAGCGCCATGAGAGCGGCATTACTATTGCTGATGTGGATTTTGCTGGGCACCTGTCGACACTGACCCTGCAGGTTCCGGGGCAGGCGGAACCCATTGTATTGAAAACCATCAGCCAACCCGGCTGGATGTCAGGTGCGCCAGTCCGTATTGCTGTCGCCGGAACCGCTCGGGTATTTCGTTGAGTGTATCGCTCCCGCTTCCCTGCGTGGATGAAACACAGGGGAGCGTGCTTAACGATCACGCGTAAACGATGACTTTGTTTCTACCGGTGTTTTTTGCGGTATAAAGCGCGCAGTCAGCCAAATGTATCACTTCCGAGGACGATTTTTTCATGGGCGTTGAAAAATAGAGCCCAATGGAGATCGTCATTTGCTCAGGAAGATTGTAAAAACTTCCCGTTTGGGTTTTTTCCTCGACATTGACACGTATTCTTTCAGCAATATTCTTCGCCGTTTCTTTATTGATATCTTGCAGCAGAATGGCAAACTCTTCCCCGCCAATTCTGGCGAACAGATCTTCCTTGTGCAACGTGTCTGCGATGATCTGCGCAATAGCAATTATTGTTTTATCACCTTCGGCATGTCCATATTTATCATTGATTCTTTTAAAGTTGTCGATATCTACAATCATGGCGCAGTAGGGGCGAAAGTTCCATTCTGCAAGAAACCGATCGAATTCTGTGAAAAAGAATCGTCGGTTATGGATAGTAGTGAGTGGATCCCGAAAGGCTTTTTCACTGATGTTATTGAGGGTATGGAAGATACTGTACATCAGCGTGGTGATGACACACATTTTACTGATGGTTTCCAGCATCCGGCAGATATACCATATTGACAAATCATAGCGTAGCAGTGCAATCAGCAATAAATTATAACAAAAGCCGGACAGACATAGTACCGTAAGGCTGCGCCACATATCATCATGCAACCTCGTTTTATAAACGATGAGTAATAACGACAATGACCATGAGATCAGTAACAGGTAAACATAACTCATCACCCACATTTGTGATTTCAATGCGGCGTTATAATACGTGATGGTAATCGTCATTTCAGGGTTGTAGCTGCTGAGATTATGCGCCAGCACCGGCAGGATAAACATCGGGAAAAACGATAAAATAAGAAAGAATACTCTTCGCTTTTTACAGTTCTTATTGTTATGTGTATAACTGAACAACGCAATCAATAATAAGAGAATGAAACTCAATTGGCGAAAAAGATAGAATATAGCAATGTCATTGGATTTTATTTCTATCGCCGCGCAGGCTTCTATTGGTTTCTGTATCACCGCGATGGTTTCAGCAAAGTAGATTAGCCCGCTGAGAAATGAAAAGCCAAGAATAAGTATATAATAGTTGTTCTTATTGCATATATATTGCGTAAACATAAATATCGCGGCAATCGCATCAATAAAGAAGAGCGCCACAATGACGATCTGGTATGTAGACTGCGGGATAGCAGTGATGTTTATATCATCATATATAATTAAAGTTCCTGCGGCCAACAGTGATATTAAACTGATGGAGAGTGATATCAGACAGTTTTTGCTCAAAAGCAGAGGGCGCATAATAGAATAATCGATTAGGGGTGCAGGGGGTTATAGATAACATATACACCTGTTATCGACAATGAACAATGTGTGAATAATAAGTAAGTGAAAGCCGAAATATAACTGGAGGTGGTTTGCTATATATATTCAATATAATGTCTCTCCAGTGTTCAGAGAACTACGCAAAAGCATCATGATTTTCTTAATGCTGAGGGTTATTACTCAACCCTGCGGTCACAGGGTTGAGCATTGTCTTCGTTTGCCAACCGAATTACTCGTCACGCTGGCTCTCTTTCACCTTACGCATCAACAGCCACATACGTACCGTACGCGGCGAGCGACGGTTCGTTTTCGGATCGTCAGGGATAAGACCGGTATGCCTCTGATAACCGTTGAAAAACAGGTTGAGCATAACGGCGCTGAAGGTGGCCAGCATGATCCCGCTGTGCAGCAGAGGTTGCAGGACTTCAGGGAATTTGGAGAAAAAGTCGTGCGATAAGGTGGGCGTCATACCGACCCCTAAGCTGATTGCCACGATATACAGGTTATAGCGATTGGTGGTGTAGTTAATGCGCGCCAGGATGCGGATACCGGTGGCGAGCACCATCCCAAACATAACCAGCCCCGCGCCGCCCAGCACGAATTGGGGAATCGAGGCCACCAGCACCGCCATTTTCGGCACCATCCCAAACAGGATCAAAATCACGCCTGAGGCGACGCAGACCCAGCGGCTGTATACCCGGGTGACGCTGACCAGCCCCACGTTTTGTGAAAATGAGGTATGCGGGAAGCTGTTGAACAGGCCGCCAAACATCGTGCCGACGCCGTCAACGCGCAGACCGCGGATGATGTCCTGCGGCGTAAGTTTACGTCCGACGATTTCACCGAGAGCCAGAAACATCCCCATGGACTCAATAAAGACGATGATCAGCACGGCCGTCATGGTGAGAATGGATATCGGGTCGAAAACCGGCGTGCCCAGCGCCATCGGCGTGACAATGGCAAACCATTTGGCGTCATGCAGCCCGGAGAGATTCACCTCGTTCATCATCATCGACAGCACGAAACCGAAGACAATCCCCAGCAGCACCGCCACGTTGGACATAAAGCCTTTCGCAAAACGCGTGACCAGCAGAATAAACAGCAGGACGGCAAAAGAGATACCGAGATAGACCGGGCTACCGTAGTCCGGATTACCTTTGCCTCCGGCCGCCCAATCGATACCTACCTGAATAATGCTCAGGCCGATGGAGGTGATGACAACGCCGGTGACCAATGGTGGGAACAGCGGCATCAGGCGACCAATCAGCGGCGCCAGCAGCGTGGTGATACAGCCAGCGGCAATGGTGGCGCCGAAGATCCCCATCAGGCCGATATTGGGATTCATCCCGATAGCCAGCATCGGCGTGACGGCGGCGAAGGTAACGGACATAATGACCGGCAGACGGATCCCCATAAAGCGACCAACGCCGATGCACTGCAGCAACGTCACCACGCCGCAGCAAAACAGATCGGAGCTTATCAGCAGCGCGACCGTCTCCTTACTGAGTCCTAAGCGGTCGCCAATCATTAACGGCACGGCGACGGCGCCTGCGTACATAACCAGAACGTGTTGCAACCCCAAAATAACCAGTTTTCCCGGTGATAAAACGCGATCCACCTCATCTGTTGTATGGGGGCTGCCAGAGACCGATGGTGGCTGAGAATCAATGGCGCTCATAACGTTTCTCCTTGTTACCCAACAGCACGACCTCAGAGGGTCTGCTGCTTAGAGGGCTGAACGATGGTGTGAAAATGACCAGGATCTCCATGCTTAGGGAGTGCCAGTTTTGAACGTTAGGGCGGGAAAGTGACTGAATTGCGGTGATTATCACAGAAATTTGCACTATACACTTCATGAACAAGGGAAAAGTTGTTTCAGTCGGGGGTATGATTTCTCATATTGAGAGAGTATTAATCATTCTGAATCGCGAGATGATTCAGCCGTTTTTTTTAACCATGAGCCAGCACAACGGTGGAGACAATTTTTTGAGGTACCTCGCAAAAATGAACTCAGCCTGCGGGGTGACAGAGAAAAGCGCCTGATTATTGCATCGCGACCCTTGTCGAACTGATAACAAGAAAGAAAAGGGAAGCCTATGAACAAATTTATTGTCGCTGATGCCATGGAATGTATTGGCTGCCATGCCTGTGAAGTCGCCTGCGTTAGCGCGCATCATCAGGACGCCTGGCCGCAGAACCGCCGGGATTTTATGCCGCGCCTGCACGTCGTTTTTGGGAGTAACGCCAGCAATGCCGCTACCTGCCGTCACTGTAATGATGCCCCCTGCGTGGCGTCCTGCCCGACGCAGGCGCTGCGTTTTGATAACAACAGCGTTCAACTGAATCAGACGCTGTGTATCGGCTGTAAAAACTGCGCAATAGCCTGCCCGTTCGGCGCCATTGAGATGGTGTCGGAGGGCGGGAATGCGCCATCGCTCGCGCAAAAATGCGACCTGTGCCACGATCATCCCTCCGGCGAGCCTGCCTGTGTGGCAAATTGTCCGACTCAGGCGCTGCGACTGATGGATGATGATGCGCTGCGTCAGTTGCAACGGGAACGGCAAATTCGCGCCGCACAGGGTCAGCCGCTACAGGCGTATCTGCGCTCGCGGCGCGAGACGCTACTCGATAAAGCGCCGCGCAAAGGGGCTGCGAAATTGCCAGCCGACGTCCGAAAAGGGCATTTCCAGGAGATCTACTACGGTCTTGATCCGCAGGCGGCCGAATTTGAGAGCAGCCGCTGCCTCTACTGTGCGCAAAAAGCCTGGTGCAACTGGACCTGCCCGCTGCATAACCACATTCCGGATTTTATCCGTCTGGTGAACGAAGGAAAAATCCTCGAAGCGGCGGAGCTGTGCAACCAGAGCAGTTCACTGCCGGAAATTTGCGGCAGAGTATGTCCGCAGGATCGCCTGTGCGAAGGGGCCTGTACGATGAAAGGCCGTAACGGCGCGGTGGCTATCGGTAATCTTGAGCGCTACATCACCGATACCGCGCTGTCCATGGGATGGCGGCCTCGCGTGCCTGACGTCGTCTCTCGCGACGAACGGGTCGCCGTGATTGGCGCCGGTCCGGCTGGGCTGGGCTGTGCGGATATCCTGGCCCGCGCGGGCGTTAAGGTCGACGTTTTCGACAGGCATCCGGAAATTGGCGGGTTGTTAACCTTTGGGATTCCCCCTTTTAAGCTGGATAAAACCGTGCTCAGCGCCAGACGGGAAATTTTCAGCGAAATGGGCGTCCAGTTTCACCTGAATCAGGAAATTGGCCGCGATGTCGCGTTCGACGCCCTGGTTGCAGGCTACGACGCGGTTTTTCTCGGCGTTGGCACCTATGGCCTGATGTCGGCCGGGCTTGAGGGAGAAGATGCGCCTGGCGTTATCCAGGCGCTGCCGTTCCTCATTGCCAGTACCCGAGAGGTGATGGGGCTGGAGGAGAACCCGGAATATCCGCTGACGGAAATTAGCGGTAAACGGGTGGTGGTGCTGGGCGGTGGGGATACGGCGATGGACTGTCTGCGCACCGCCATTCGTCGCGGCGCCCAGAGCGTCACCTGCGCCTATCGTCGCGATGAACTCAGCATGCCGGGCTCGAAGAAAGAGGTGGTCAACGCCCGGGAGGAAGGCGTCGAGTTCCTGTTTAACGTTCAGCCACAGTATATTTCCCGCAATCGCAAGGGGCAGGTTAGCGCCATAGGGCTGATGCGTACCGAGATGGGCGAGCCGGGACCGGATGGCCGCCGCCGTCCGCGTCCCGTACCCGGGTCTGAGTTTGAGCTGCCAGCCGATGTGCTGGTCATGGCGTTCGGCTTCCAGTCGCATGAGATGCCGTGGCTGCGCGGGCAGGGCGTCCAGCTTGACCGCTGGGGGCAAATCCGCACCGGCGGTGATGGTCGCGGCGCGACGCAAACCAGCCATGACAAAATCTTCGCTGGCGGCGATGCGGTAACCGGCGCCGATCTGGTGGTTACCGCCATGGTCGCCGGGCGCCAGGCGGCGCGCGATATGCTGGCGCAGTTTGAGAAGAAGGAGGGGGTATGACGAGTTTTATCGTTGCCAGTTCACAGGACTGCATTGGTTGTCGAACCTGTGAAGTCGCCTGCGCGCTGGCGCATTGCGATGATGTCGCGCAGTTTTACCCGCGCCTGAAGGTGCTACGCCTCGACAGCCTCAGCGTACCGGTAATGTGCCATCAGTGCGAGAATGCGCCGTGCGTGGCGGCCTGTCCTGTCAGGGCGCTGACGATGGGCGAGGAGCGGGTGGAAGCCGATCCCTCCCGTTGTATCGGCTGTCAGGGCTGCGTGGTGGCCTGTCCGTTTGGGGTTATCACGATTGAAATGCAGGCGGCGAGCGCGCCAGTGATTGTGAAGTGCGATTTGTGTAACCACCGGGAACAGGGCCCGGCCTGCGTGGAGGTTTGCCCGACGTCCGCCTTGCAGAAAATGACTGACGAGATGCTGGCGGCGTTGCAAAAGCAACGCGCTGTCGCCAGCGCGTCGATGTTACAACGCTAAATCCTCTGCCCCCTCTCCCCGACTATACGGTCCGGGGAGAGGGGAGTTCCCCCTAAATTGCCCATCCCCCCGCATAGAAGGCGACCAGCACGACGGCTATCGCCACGGTGCCGAAATTGAGCTTATGCCACTCCCGGGCGAAGATACGGCCCACCACCAACGTGACGAAGCCCAGCATGATCCCGGTGACGATGTTGCAGGTCAGCACAATAAAGACTGCACATACCAGCCCCGACATCGCATCGATAAAGTCGTTGAAGTCCAGTTTCGACACGTTGCTCAGCATCAAAAGTCCGACATACATCAGCGCCGGAGCGGTTGCATAGCCGGGGATCAGGTAGGAGAGCGGAGACAAAAACAGCACCAGCAGGAACAGCACGCCGACCACCACGGCAGTCAGACCGGTTTTGCCGCCCGCCGCTGTCCCGGCTGCCGATTCGATATACACCGCAGCAGGCGCCGCGCCAACCAGGCCGGAGAAGATAGAGCTGACCGAGTCGCTGGTGAGCGCTTTGCCGCCATTGATTATCTGATTGTCCTTATCGAGCAGGTTAGCCTGTCCGGCGACGGCGCGGATGGTGCCGGTGGCGTCGAACACCGCCGTCATTACCAGCGCCAGAACGCTTGGCAGAACGTAGGGTTGCAGCGCCCCCATAATATCGAGACTGAAAATCAGCGACTTACCGTCCTCCCCGGCGAGGCTCGGCATCGCCACCAGCCCGTGAAATTTCACCATCGGGTCGAAAATCAAACCGATAATTGAAATCCCGATAATGACCAGCAGAATCCCGCCCGGGATTTTGCTCTTCTCAAGACCGAAGATCATCGCCAGACCCAGCAGGCTCATGATGACCGGGAAGGAGGTAAATGCTCCCAGCGCTACCGGCAACCCTTCCAGCGGGTTTTTGATAACCATCCCGACGCCGTTGGCGGCGATCAGCAGCAGAAACAGGCCAATGCCGATCCCGGTACCGTGGGCGATCCCCATCGGCAGATTACGCAGGATCCACGAACGGATGCCAGTGACTGAAATGGCGGTAAAGATAACCCCCATCAGGAATACGGCTCCCAGCGCCACCGGGATCGAAATATGCTGCCCCAGCACCAGACTAAATGCGGTAAAGGCGGTAAGCGAAATGGCACAGCCGATGGCCATCGGCAGGTTGGCCCAAAAACCCATCAATAAAGAGCCGAACCCCGCGACCAGGCAGGTAGCGACAAACACCGCCCCGGGTGGAAACCCGGCTTTGCCGAGCATGCCCGGTACGACAATGACCGAATAGACCATCGCCAGGAAGGTGGTTAAGCCCGCGAGGATCTCCTGGCGCGTGGAGCTGCCGCGTTCGGAGATTTTAAAAAAGCTGTCGAGTGCGCCGCGCGGCTGCGCGGCTTTTGATGTGTGTAGCGAATCGTCTGCCATAGTGGTTTCCCCCTGCAGAAAGTTTCATGTGCGTCAGGTACGTTCATAAACCAGACGGCCATCAACATAAGTGCGATAAATAGAGCGATCGTCGCCAAGCGTTATCATCACGAAGAGCTTGTCGATAAGTGAAACTGAATTGTCGTAGCGCAGCTGCTGCAGCGGCGTGGCGGTCGGTTCCAGCACGACGAAATCCGCCTCTTTACCGGGGTGGAAGTTGCCGATGCAGTCATCCAGCCCCAGCGAGCTGGCGCCGCCGAGCGTTGCCAGATAAAACGCCTCCCAGGCCGACAGACGGCAGCCCTGGAGCTGCATCACCTTGTAGGCTTCATTGAGCGTTTGCAGCATATTAAAGGTGGTGCCAGCGCCGATATCGGTGCCGATGCCGACAGCCACCTTTTTGCGCCAGGCTTTCTGCAGGTTAAACAAACCGCTGCCGAGATAGAGGTTGGAGGTAGGACAGAAGGCGATGGAGGAGTGGGTGTGGCTCAGGCAGTCCCACTCTTTTTCCTCCAGGTGCACGCAGTGGGCAAACACCGATTTTCGGCCTGTCAGGCCGTAGTGGTGGTACACGTCGAGGTAGCCGTCGCGCTCCGGAAACAGTTCCTTCACCCAGGCTATTTCATCCACGTTTTCGCACAGATGCGTATGCACCCAAGTGTCCGGATACTCTTCGCGCAGTCTGCGGGCGACCTCCAACTGTGCGGGCGTTGAGGTCGGCGCAAAGCGTGGGGTGATGGCGTAGAGCAGTCGGCCATTTTTATGCCAGCGTTCGATAAGCTTCTTGCTCTGCTGGTAGCTGCTTTCCGGGGTATCCAGCAAATAGTCCGGCGCGTTGCGGTCCATCATCACCTTACCGGCGATCATTCGCATATTGATATGGCTGGCGGCTTCAAACAGGGCGTCTACCGATTCCGGATGCACGGTGCCGAACACCAGCGCGGTAGTCGTGCCGTTGCGCAGTAACTGCTTCAGGAAAAACGATGACATTTCGCGCGAGTATTCGAGATCCGCATAGCGACGCTCGGTCGGAAAGGTGTGCTTGTTGAGCCATTCCAGCAGCTGCTCGCCGTATGCCCCCACCATCTCGCTTTGCGGGTAGTGAATATGGGTGTCGACAAAGCCCGGCACCACCAGTTTGCCGCGATAGTCCCGGACCCGCACGTTGGCGGGTATCTGGTCTTTTCCCGCCAGCCATTCACCGAACCATTCCACTTTCCCGTTACGAATCAGCAGCAAGCCGTCTTCGATATAGCGCAGCGCGGACTCTATTTCTTCCGGATGCTCCACGGTTCGAGTCACATCAAGGAAACTGCCGCGTACGGCCTTTATGGTGTGTTCTCCTGACATACTGAGTTCCTTAGCTATTCCAGTTCTTCGACCTGTGAAGCGTCTGTGTCAGGTGCTTCACGTCTGCTCGGGATAAGAAGATTCAGCGCAATGGCCGTTAAGCCGCCCGCGCAAATAGGGTTTTCCACCAGCACATAAATGGATGCCGGCAGAATTTTGAAAATTTCGGGGTCATAAGAGACGCCGAGCCCCAGACCGAGCGAGGTCGCGACGATAAGCGTCTCCCGGCGCTTCAGGCCGTTGGTGATGATGATGCGGATCCCGGCGATGGCGATCATTGAAAACATCAGGGTCATGGCGCCGCCCAGTACTGGCGATGGAATAGTGGTAAAGAAGCGGCCTATGCCCGGAAACAGCCCCAGTACCACCAGCATGACGGCGATCGTCCGGCCGACGTAGCGCGAGGCGACGCCGGTCATCTGAATGACGCCGTTGTTCTGGGCAAAGGTGGTCAACGGCAGCGAACCTAAGGCGGAGGAGATAACCGAAACCAGCCCATCGGCCAGCACGCCGCCTTTCAGCCGGGACTGGTACTCTTCGCCCTCAATCGGGCGTTGGGACACCATGGCCGTGGCGGTAATATCGCCGACCGCCTCCAGTACGCTGAGCAGATAAATCGTGCCGACGACCAGGAAATGGTGAAAATTAAACGAAAAGCCGTACTTAAAGGGCTGGGGGATGGTGATAAGCGGCAGGTCGCGCATAACGCTGAAATCGACCATACCCAGGCACAGCGCGACGACGTAGCCGACCAGCAGCCCAACGGCAATACCGCTCATGCGCAACAGCGGACTGCGCATGCAGTTAAAGCCGATCACCACCAGCAGCACCAACAGACCAATACCGAGGTTTTCGTAGTTGCCAAACGTACCGCTGCTTTTGGCTGCAAAACCACCGCCAAAGTCGATAATGCCGACTTTAATCAGGCTTAACCCAATCATCAGCACCACCACGCCGCTGACCGTTGGGGTAATAACGCGTCGCAGGTAGGGCAGAACAAAGGAAGATCCCACCACCAGAAACGCGCCGACGAACGATACGCCGAGCAGCGACGACAAAATCAGCTCTTCATGCAGGCCGTCGCTCTTCATGCTGCTGCCCAGGGCTATCATGACGGTGACAAACGAAAAGTTAACTGACTGAATGGAGAGCAGGCCGGAGCCGATGCAGCCATAGCGGTTGACCTGCAGCCAGGTGCCCACGCCGGAGGCGATCATCGCCATGGAGACCAGATAGGCGGTGGTCTCGGTCGAGAGTTGTAGTGAGGTACCGACGATAAGCGCGGGCGTCACCATGGGGACAAAAATGGCTAATAAATGGGTAATGGCACCAATTAACGTCTGGTGTACAGGGGGTTTATCTTCCAGTTGATAAATAAGATCGGTTCCGGCTTGTTTACTATCAGACATCCCTTTACTCCTTCCTGGTAAATATGATCATCTGATTCAGCGGATAACCCTCTGCTTACTATCGGCACCGGAATTTTGGATGCACAAGACCCTGAGATGTTATCTCATACAACGATCGCGGGCAGAGGCCGTGAGTCTGTACAGGGGCTGCTGAGCAGCCCCAATAGCGTTATAGTTTTCCTAATGCGGCGAGTATTTTCTCCGGTGTGAAATGCCATTCGCGCAGCCACACGCCGCAGGCATCATGAATGGCGGTGGCGATAGACGGCGCTGCGCCGTTAACGCCGATTTCCGAGATGGATTTCGCGCCGTAGGGGCCGACTTTGTCATCGCTTGGCACCAGCACGGCGCGGAAATCACGCGGAATATCGCCAATTTTCGGCGCCCCATAGCTGCGCAGATCGCGGGTGAGCGGATGACCTTCGGCGTCGTAGAGGATCTCTTCGGTCAGGCTGTGGCCGATGGCGCGCATGGAGGCGCCGTAAATCTGACCCAGCGCCAGATCCGGGTTGACCGGCGTACCGCAGTCGAGCAGGGCGTAGAATTTCTCCAGACGGATCTCGCCGCTACGCAGGTTAACGGCGACCTCGGCGAAGTTTGCCCCATACGGGAAGGCAAAATCCGGCGTGATATAGCAGGCGGTGGCGACCAACGTACCAAAACCGGTCCCGGTCTCGGCTTTATGCGCGATCTCGCCGAAGCTGACTTCGCCTTTCTTACCGCGTACGATGCCCGGCGCTACCAGCGTCACGTCCTCCTGCGGTTCGCCAATCATCTGCGCGCCGTGAAAGAGAATTTTTTCACGCAGATTTTCCGCCGCCATCCGCGCCGCGTTGCCGGAGAAGCAGGTACCGGACGAGGCATACGCCCCTTTATCAAACAGCGCGTGGTCGGTATCGCCGGAGATGACATGAATATCCTCCAGCGGGCAATGCAGCACCTCGGCGGAGAGTTTAGCGACCACGGTATCCAGGCCGGTACCGATATCCGCACCGCCGGAATGGACGATAAAGGTGCCGTCTGACTCCAGCTTGATCATGCAGTTGGCCTGGTCGATATCCGGAATACCGGATTTTTGCATGATAATGGCGACGCCGCGACCGATGCGCCAGTCGCCCTGCTGCGGTTTGGGTGAATCCCACTGAATGAGCTCGCGGCCCTGACGCAGAATCTCCTCCAGCGCGCAGCTGGCGGCGGTCGGGACGGAGGTCGGCGCTTTACCTTCGCCAATCGCGCCGAGGATTTTCAGCGGCTGACCTTCGTGAACCCGGTTGCGTTCGATGATGTCGAGCAGGTCGATGTCGAGCTGTTCAGCAAGCTCCGCCAGCGCCATGGTAATCGCAAAGTTGCCTTTCGGCGCGCCGTAGCCCTGGTAGGCGCCGGTCGGACAGATGTTGCTGTAGTAGGTGGTGACCTGGAAATCGACGTTGTCGCAGGGGTAGAGCGGCAGCGACAGCGCCGGGCCGTTACACGGCACCGTCAGCGAGTGGTTGCCGAACGGACCGGTGTTGGCGCGAAAATCCATATTAATGGCGGTCAGACGACCGTCTTTTTTCGCCCCCAGCTTCACGGTGACCTTCGCCACATGGCGCGAAGTGTTGGCAATAAACTCCTCTTCGCGGGTATAGCGGAAGTAAACCGGACGCCCGGTGACGCAGGTCGCCCACGCGCAGACCTCTTCCAGCAGGATGTCCTGCTTCGAACCAAACCCTCCGCCCACGCGCTCTTTAATCACGTGCACTTTATTCTGCTTCAGGCCGACGATACGCGCGACCTGGCGACGCACGTGCCACGGCACCTGGGTGGAAGCGTGAATCACCAGGCGATCGCCGTCCATACGGGTAAAGCAGATGTGCGTTTCCGTCGGACACTGCTGCGCCTGCGTGGAGCGGTAGGTGCGCTCGATAATGACGTCCGCGTCGGCAAACCCGCGGGCAACGTCGCCGATATGGCCGTGAATGCTGGCGGCGATGTTTTTACGCGGGCGGGAGCCAATAGGGAAGTTGATTATCATGTGCTCATCGCGATCCACCGCATGGCGGTTATCTTCTTCCAGCGTATCCGGCGCGCCGGCAACGTAGATAACCGGCTCGTCGTGAACGACCGGCGCATCGTCCGCCATGGCTTCATCAATGGACATCACCGGTTTCAGCAACTGGTATTTGACCTCAATCAGCTTCAGCGCGGCGAGCGCAGTCTCTTCGTTTTCGGCTACCACGGCGGCAACGCGATCGCCGACATGGCGCAGCTTTTTACTGAACATGCGTCTGTCGAGCGGTGAAGGTTCCGGCGCGCTCTGACCGCCTGGAGTGTAGTAAATGTCCGGGCAGTTGCGGTAGGTGATGACGTGCACCACGCCCGGCAGCGCTTCGGCCTTGCTGACGTCAAGGTGGGTAATCAGCGCGTGCGGGTGCGGGCTGCGCAGCATTTTGATGACGCAGGCATCCGCGGTAATGCGGTCTTCAACGTAGCAGGGTTTTGCCTGCACCATTTTGGCGGCGTCGCTTTTCGGGTGAATTTTACCGATAACCGCCAGATCGTCGCGGAAGGTAGGCGCATAGTCAGCGCGCGCCTGCGGGTCTTTTTTGCGTGCGATTGCCAGCTCAATCACCTGATAAAACTGCTGATATCCGGCATCGCGGCTGAACAGTCCCGACAGCGCATCGTCGATGTCGTCGCGGGTGGGGTTCTCAATGCGGTCCAGCAGGTCGGTGATGATCAGCGCTGCGGCCGGATCGTTGAAGCCGGATTGCACCACGCCGACATCAACCATGGCCTGCTGCACCAGGCTGAGCTGATTCCAGCTTCCCAGCGATTCGGCGGTGCTGACGGTCGCGCGATCGAGCTGTGCGGCAATCAGCAGTGAAGCGTTGACGATGCGTCCATTCAGCAGGACAGCATCAGAACCTGCAAAGCCAAAACCATCGTCGCTGTTACGTACAGAGTGCATGCCGAGTGAAAACAGCAGCCGCTGAACGTTTTCGCCAGGCGCGACTTTCATCTCTCGCGCGCTGCCATTCAGATTGAAATGGATGATCATGCTAATTCTTCTCCCATTTGCTGGCAGTCGGCGTAAAGGTCAGCGACTACCACCCCTGCGATATAACGTTTGTAGGCCACGCTGCCGCGGATATCCTCCCGCGGGAAGACGGCGGCACGAACGGCCACTTCCAGCGCTTCCCCTTGCGTTTTCTGCGCTTCGACATCGCGCAGGCGAATCGGCATATCGGCCACGCCGTCGAGCGCAATGCGCGTTTCGCCTTTGTCGGTCAATGCCACTGCGGCGGTCAACACCGACAGGCCCGCGTGCGAACGGCTGATCCTGCGGGTGGCGCAAGCACGGTACGGATCGTCGATAACGATTTCGGTCAACAGTTGATCGTCGCGCGACGCCAGCCAGGCTTCCAGCGGCAGCGTTTCGCCATTAGCGAGAACCAGCAGCGCGTCCAGCGCCAGCAGTACCGGCAACAGAACCGACTCTTCCTGCCGGGCGGCGATTTCACCGCCGAGGGTCGACTGGTTGCGCAGATGGCGGGAATCGATAAACCCCAACGCGTCGTGAAGGGCATCGGGAATAAAGTGCAGCTCGCGTAGGGTCTGTAGCCGCGTCATCAGGCCGATGCGCAGGCTGCCGTTATCCCAGTCGGCCCAGTCAAGGGAGAGATCTTCCAGCGAGATAGCAATACGTTTGTCGGTGCGACCCGGCGCGGCGTTGATCTTGCTGCCGCCCGCAAACCACACGGCCTGGTCTTTGTAGTGGCGTTTTAACTCCAGGGCCTGTTCGATGGAGTCGGGCCTGAAAAATTGCTCTATCATGATTCGTCCTCTTGGTTTCTCCCCCTGCTGGGGGAGAAAGCGGGTTTAGTTCAGCGCATCCATGCGTTGCCATAGTCGGGCGGCGACCTTTTTGGCTTCGGCATAGACGGGTTCGCAATCAAAGGAGAACTGGCGGTCTTCGTAGACCATCACGCCGTTGACCATTACGCTGTGTACGCTGCTTGCGCCCATGCTGAAGGCGATATGCCCGGCGACGTTGTTGGCGATAAGCGGCGTTGGCGCGGCGTAATCGCAAATCGTCAGGTCTGCCTTATAGCCAGGCTCAAGGCGGCCGAACTTCGCGTGGAAGTTGCGGCTCAGCAGACCGTTGCCGTTGCTTAATGCGCGCGCAAAGCTATCCGGCCAGAGCGGCCCGCCAGCGTCACGGTGTTTGAAGAAGGCAAACTTCATCTCTTCGAACATGTCGGAGCCAATGCCGTCGGTACCCAGCGCCAGGTTGCGTATCTCCGGCAGGCGGTGGTTATAGCCCACATGATTGTTCATGTTGGAGCGGGCGTTATGCACCAGGAAGCCGTCGCGTTCGTTGAGCAGGCGAATATCGTCGTCGGAGAGATACAGGCCGTGCGCGACCAGCGTTTTACTGTCGATAAGGTCAAACTCCGCCAGCCGCGCCAGCAGGTCTTTGCCGTAGTGGTGGTGACTGTGCGACACGTCGTAGCGGTCTTCCGCCGCGTGTATGTGCAGACCGCGGTCGGTGGCTTTCAGCGCTTCGCGCAGCATCGCCAGCCCGTCATCCGACACGGTAAACGGCGCATGCGCGCCAATATGCGCATCGACCAGCCACGGTTCGTGGCCCTTTTCCCGCGCCGCATCAATTTCCTGCGCGAAGCGGATATTCTCCTCAACGCCTGCCTGCAACTCCTTCAGGCCACCGTTGCGATCGGTGGTCTCAAAGCAGGTCATACCGCGCAGACCCACCTTCAGGAACGCATTGCGCAGCTGGCTCAGCGACCCGGCGATATAGTTCGGCGAGGCGTGATGGTCGATAACCGCGGTGCAGCCGCTGCGGATTGCGTCCATTGCGCAGATAAGGCCGCTGTAGTAAAGCGACTCTTCATCCAGCGCCCGGTCGAGGCGCCACCACAGGTTTTTCAACGTGGAGATGAAGTCCGGGCAGGGGGCGATATTGGCCTGAATCCCCCGCGACAGGCCGGAATAAAAATGGTTATGCGAGCAGACGATGCCCGGCATCACCAGCCGACCATGCATCTCTTTCACCCTGGCCTGCGGGTAGCGCTGGCTTAACGCCGGGCCGACGTCGCGAATTTCATCGCCCTCAATGGCGATATCGACGTTTTCCGCCACGCTTGCCGGGTAGAGCTGTACGGCGGTGACGTTTTTCAGGATTAGCATACTCATACCTCGACCCCTCCCAGCAGATAGTGGTGGTGCTGATGGACATGGCTGATGATGCGGCAGATATCATTGAGCGGCGCCGGGACGTGCTCAAACTCGCCGCGGTCGTCAATGCTCAGCACCCAGGTCTGGTTATCCTGACGTACGTGAACACGGTCATTCTCCACCAGGAAGCCCGGGTTCGTGCTGTTGGCGAAATCCTGCGGCAGGCTGAAGACGGTGACTTTGTCTTTGTACGGTTTACCCTGCCACGGACAGAACTGCGCACAGTTGCCGCATTCGTTGCAGTAAGCGTCAAGGTGCAGCGTCTGGAAACGGTTCTGGAAGCCCGGAACGGCTATCGAGACGTTGGCGCGGTTTGGACAGACATCCACGCACTTGCTGCAGATGTAGTTGCACTCGAGGCAGCGGGAGGCTTCCTGGGCGACAAAAGCGTCGCGATCGTCCTTATCCACCTGGGTAATGGCGATGCCCCCTTTGCGGCGATAGATTTCCGCCGGGTCAACGTTGTTCCAGCGCTTATCAGCGTGGTGGCTGCGGATGTTTTCACGAGCCAGAATGGTGTCCGTCGCGCGACGGGCGTTGCCGATAGCCGAGACGATGGAGGACGGACCGCGCTGGACGTCGCCAATCAGGAACACGCCCGGTTTGCGGGTTTCGCCGTCGGCGTTAACTTCCGGCCAGCCGTGGTCGTCCAGCGGGATGCCCATCGCCTGCAGCGCGTCGCTATCCTGCTGTTCGCCGATAGCGGTAATCAGCGTATCGACCTGCAACGTGAGGGTTTCGTTGGTTTCCACCGGACGGCGGCGACCTTTCTCATCGGCATCGCCCAGCGTCATGACCCGAATGGTCAGCGTGCCGTCAGCGTCGAACTGTTCCGGATTGCTGAGGAACATGAACTCCACGCCATCGTGAACGGCCTCTTCATACTCTTCGCGCCAGGCGGGCATTTCCTGCAATGAACGACGGTAGACAACGGTCGCTTTTTCAACGCCAGGCACGCGCAGCGCCGTACGCGCGCAGTCCATCGCGGTGTTACCTGCGCCGACCACCACCACGTGTTTGCCGAGTTGCAGGTTGTCGCCCCGGTTAAACTCGCGCAGGAACTGCAGCGATTTGTGGACGTTGGGGTTAGTGCCGCGTAGCCGCACGCCGCTGTTTTTGTCCGTACCCGTGCCCACCAGAATGTACTGGAAGCCGTCCTGCTGCAGTTTCTCCACGCTCAGTTGCGGATCGCAGCCGTAGACGATGTTAACGCCATGATTGACCACAAAGTCGATATCATGCTCGATAAGTTCGCCCGGAATACGGAAGTGCGGAATGATATTACGCACTACGCCGCCTGCGTTCTCTTCGCGTTCAAACAGGGTGACAGGGTGTCCGGCGCGGGCGAGGAAGTAACCTGCCGCCAGGCCCGCCGGGCCTGCGCCAATAACGGCCACCGGGTTCATCGAGCCTGAGCCTGCGGGCTTATGCCAGCGGCGCTGGTACTCTTCCCAGCCTTTTTCCAGCGCGACTTTCTTCAGCTCGCGGATGTTAAGTGCGCTGTCGTAATCCAGACGGGTACAGTTGTACTGGCACTGGTGATCGCAGATGTGGCCGGTAATCGCAGGCAGCGCGTTACGCTGGTAAATCAGCTCCAGGGCGTCGGCATAGCGGTGTTCGCCCAGCAGGCGGATATATTCCGGGATATCCTGCTTGATGGCGCAGGCGGTCACGCAGGGGGCGACGTAGCAGTCGGTCATCGGCAGTTTTTCGCCGACGTCGATGCGTTCTTCCGGTTTCCAGTGTTTCTGGGTGTACTCCATGCTGACGGCTTTTTCCGCCAGCGCGTTCAGGCGTGCGACGTCGACGTGCGGCATCTCCCAGCCGTCGGCCTGCTCCAGCTCACGCATGCATTCGCTCAGGCGCAGGTAGCCGCCCGGTTTCAGCAGGTCGGTCGCCATGGTGATGGGCCGAATGCCGGTCTCGAAAATGTCGCGGATAGTGAGCTGGCTGGCGCCGCCGGAGTAAGAGATAGGCAGCTTGCCATCGAACGCGCGGGACAGCATGGCGGCGACGTTGATCGACAGCGGGAACAGCGCGCGGCCGGACATGTACATTTCGTCGCCAGGCAGCGCGCCTTTATTGTTGACGGTACCAAGGGTGTTGGTGAGCTTCACGCCGAAACCAAGACCTTTCTCTTTGGCAAGCGCCATCAGGCGTTGCAGCATTTCCAGCGCCTGGCCTATCTTCAGGTCGTGGTCGAAGGATTCTTCTTTCAGACCGATGTAGCCAAAACCGCAGGTATCAAGAATTTCCCGAACCCGCGGGTAGCCGAGCAGCGTTGGGTTGAGCTTCACAAAAGTATTGAGGCCTTTCTCTTCCAGCATATAGCGGCAGATCGCTTCAATTTCATCCGGCGGGCAGCCGTGCATGGTGGAAAGGGTCACGCCCTCCACCAGCGTGGCGGGAATGCGCTGCGGCAGTTGATTCAGCTGCGAACGAATATCCTCAAGCTGGTGGCGGGTGATAAAGGCCTCATCGTGCAGCCAGCGCTGCAGTGTTTCGCGGTACTGGGCAAACTTAGGATGGTCCGCCGCGTTCATCATGTTATCGATAAACTGCTGCATCGGCGGCTGGCGGATACCGTCAAGGTTGTAGCCGACGCTCATATTGAAAATAAACGATTTGCCCGAAGCTGACGGCGTGAGCGGGAAGACTTCCTCCAGCAGGTGCAGAATAAACCAGGCCTTCAGGTATTCGTCCCAGGCTTTCAGCAGCGTGAACTCGGTGGACCACTCGGTATTAAAGCATTCATCCTCGGCATCGATACAGGGTTTTTCCAGCTCCAGACGGTCAAGAATTTGAACGGTCTTCAGCTCGATAAACCGCCCGCCGGTGAGCCAGGACGTAATGATGTTCTGGGCAAGCTGGGTATGCGGCCCGGCGGCTGGGCCGACGGGGGTGGCGCAGTTTTCACCAAAAACCGTCACCTGGCGCTGCCTGGCGGGTGAATAGAATTGCTGCTCAGGAATACCAAAGATGGAACGCTGGCTCTGGTACTCATCAAAAATGCGCGTCAAAAGTTCCTCAAACGGGATGGGACGCATGATATCCCCCATAACCCTCTCCTTAGCCTGACATGTGAAATCAACGTAGCCGGTATTGTGGTAACCCCGGCGGATTGGGTTATAAAGAGCAACATTCGCACCAGTTATTCATAAAAGACGCATTAACAGGATAAAATTGTGAAGTGCTTCGAAAGTTGACAGCAGTTTGTGAATTATCTCACGTGCGGCAAATGAGAATTAAAATCACTTTGTCCGGTGCTTCAGGGTTATTTCTCAAAATCATTTTTTACCTATCATAATGATAAATTTTACCACGAAGTGTTTATTTTCTGGTGCGCAAACGTTTAGCTGTGCAAATTAAAATTATCGCGTCGCCTGCAGCCTGATAAAATCATCTGGGGTGTCGATATCAAAAATAATTTGTGGGTATTTCATTTCCACGCAGCGGTGTTTTCCGTGACGTAATATATTACGCATAGAGGTCATCGGCCCGTGTGAGGCCGCGTGCCGCAGGCTGGCGCTATCGATTAAAATCGGGTGTCCCGGCGTGCCGCGGTAGTGGGGGAGAATGGCGCCATCTTCGCGCAATGACCAGATTTCACTGAATATTTCTGGCATCAGGCAGGGGAGGTCGCCGTGGGTGATGAAGCAATAGTCGCTCTCTACCGCGCTGGCGCCCGCCAGGACGGAAGTGAGCAATCCCTGCTGAAAATCCGGGTTGTGCACCAGGGTGATCGCTGGCGTGTGGCGATAACGGGCATGGAGTTCATCGGCACGAAAACCGGTGACCAGAATAATACGCGAGCAATATTGCAGCGCATTTTTAATACTTGCATCAAGTATTGTTCCATCGCGCCAGGGTAACATCATTTTCCATTGCCCCATGCGGGAGGAAAGACCCGCGGCGGTAATAATACAATCAACCTGCGTCATAAACTTCTCTATATAACCGAAGAATGTATGAGGAATGGAAAATATACCGCAAGCTGACACACTGTTTTGTGATTTAGGCGTGTTTGCCGGCCCGCTGATTATCTCGGTTGTCGGCGCCGGGGGGAAAACCAGTACGTTATTCTGGCTGGCGCAACAATTTCAGCAGGCCGGAAGACGCGTGCTGCTGACGACGACCACCCATATGTTTTTGCCCGAACGCTGCCCGACGCTGCTGTGCCGCGACCTAAGGCAGCTTCCCGCCGCAGTATGGAAGATGCCGCTGCAGGCCTGTTTTTCCGCCTGGCTGGCGGATGTCGGCAAAGTGCGAGGGTTTGCTCCCGCGATGCTGGATGCGCTGTTGCTGGATGCGCTGTTGCTGGAGGCGGATATCGACGTGATGCTGGTAGAAGCTGATGGGGCTCACGGTTTTGCACTCAAGGCGCCAAATGAGCATGAACCTTGCATCCCTTACCGCAGTAGCTGCGTGATTGCCGTAACAGGCGGGCAAATGCTCGGGCAGAAAGTAGGGCCGGAGAATGTTCATCGTTGGCCCCTTTTTTCCCGCATTACCGGCGCAACGCCAGGCGTTGTGCTGGATCTGACGATGCTGCGCCGCCTGATACAGCACCCACAGGGCGCGTTCAAAAACGCCCCGGCGGGTGGACGCCGTGTCTGGCTGCTCAACCAGATTTCTCAAAATGAGAATCTGCCTGACAGCGCGTTTCGACCGCTGCTGGCGCAGGGCGATGTGGATGCCGTCTGGATGGGCGCCGTACAGGAAAATCCGGCAATTACGCGCAGAGTGGTGAGATAGCGCCTCAACGAAGACGCCGCCTGAAAGACGACGGGTGTTGGGGCAGTCGAAGGGATATCCATTGAGGTTCTTATGAATATTTTCTCAGAAGCGGCAAAACTCGAAGAGCAGAATCGTCCGTTTGCGCTGGCGCAAATCGTCGACAGCCGGGGCTCTACGCCCCGACATTCCGCCCAAATGCTTATCCGCGACGACGGTACGATAATGGGAACGATAGGCGGCGGCATGGTCGAGCGTAAGGTGATTGACGAGGCGCTGGAGGCGCTGAAAGAGAAGACGCCGAGGCTGTTTCATGGCCGGATGGCGCGTAACGGTTCGGATGCGGTAGGCTCCGACTGCGGCGGCGCAATGTCGGTTTATATCAGCGTGCATGGCCTGCGCCCGCGGCTGGTGCTGATCGGCGGTGGACATGTTAACCGGGCGATTGCCCAGGGCGCCGCGCTGCTGGGGTTCGAAATCGCTGTTGCGGATATTTACCAGGAGAGCCTCAACCCCAGTCTTTTTCCGCCCTTAACGCAACTGTTCTATGCCGACGCCTTTTCTGCCGCTATCGACAAACTGGAGATTCGCCCCGATAACTTCGTGCTTATCGCCACCAACAACAAAGACCGTGAGGCCCTGGACACGCTGATTGAGCAGCCCATCGCCTGGCTTGGGCTGTTGGCCAGCCGCCGCAAGGTGCAGGTATTTTTGCGCCAGCTGCGCGAGAACGGCGTCGCGGAGGAGCATATCGCCCGTCTGCATGCGCCTGTGGGTTTTAACATTGGCGCCGAAACGCCAAACGAGATTGCCGTCAGCGTTCTGGCGGAGATCCTGCAGGTGAAAAATAAGGCGCCGGGCGGGCTGATGATGGCGGCGGCCCATCCGTCTCAGCATCTGCGGGTGGTTATCCGCGGCGCAGGGGATATCGCCACCGGCGTAGCGCTGCGTCTTTATCACGCCGGGTTCAAGGTGATGATGCTGGAGGTGGAAAAACCGACCGTGATCCGCCGCAGCGTCGCTTTCGCCCAAGCGCTGTTCCAGGATGAAATGCAGGTTGAGGGGGTTGTCGCAAAACGGGCCAGGTCTGCGCAAGACGCTATCAGTATGGCGGAAAACGGCGTAATCCCCATTCTTGTCGATCCGCTTTGCGAATCGCTGCCCGGGCTTAAACCTGGCTGTGTGGTGGATGCCATCCTCGCCAAAGAAAACCTCGGCGCTCGCCGCGATCTGGCGCCGGTGGTTATCGCGCTCGGCCCCGGCTTCTGTGCCGGGCAGGACTGCCATGCGGTGATTGAAACCAACCGCGGCCACTGGCTGGGGCAGGTTATTTATCAGGGCTGCGCGCAGGAGAACACCGGGGTCCCCGGCAACATTCTGGGGCATACCTCGCGCAGGGTGATCCGCGCGCCGGTCGCGGGCGTAATGAATGGTCGCGTTCAGCTCGGCGATATTGTCAGTGAAGGCGATGTGATAGCGACGATTGGCGAGACGGCGATTCTGGCGCCGCTGGCCGGTATGGTCCGCGGATTGCTGAACGATGGTCTGGCGGTGGACAGCGGCTTTAAAATTGGCGATATCGATCCGCGCGGCGCGTCGGCGGATTTTACCAGCGTATCCGATAAGGCCAGAGCCATCGGCGGCGGGGTGCTGGAAGCGCTGATGACGCTGATGCATCAGGGGGGCAAGGCAAAGGAAGAAGTGTTGACGGTCGCGTAAGGTTTTCTTTCAGTGTTCAACCCTCTCCAGCAACGGAGAGGGTTTTTTGTGTATGCAACGTTGGTTGCGTCAGCCGCTAATCACCGTACCGGTTTTCCCTTCGATCCCTTCTTTGGCTTTATCCAGCACCGTAATCAGCGCCTGGCGCCCCGGACGTGAACGGGCAAAGGAGGCTGCGGCTTCTACTTTCGGCAGCATGGAGCCTTTGGCGAAATGGCCTTCGGCGATAAAGCGATCGGCGTCGCTCAGCGACAGCGTGTCCAGCCACTGTTCGTTCGGTTTACCGAAGTTAATGGCGACCTTCTCCACGGCGGTGAGGATGATCAGCATGTCGGCGTCAATCATGGCGGCAAGCTTCGCGCTGGCCCAGTCTTTATCAATCACCGCGCTGGCGCCGCGCAGGTGGTTCCCCTCGCGGGTGACCGGAATACCGCCGCCGCCCACGGTAATCACCACGTGGCCCGCTTCCATCATCGCTTTTACCGTCTCTTTTTCGATGATATCCACCGGTTTCGGCGAGGCCACGACGCGGCGGTAACCGCGCCCGGCGTCCTCTTTCATGGTGTAGCCCTGGCGGCTCAGGTGCTCGGCTTCTTCCTTACTGAAAAACGAGCCGATAGGTTTCGTCGGGTTGCTGAACGCCGGGTCGTGGGCGTCGACTTCCACCTGGGTAATCAACGTCGCCACAGGAATGTGCATGTCGCGGGAGAGCAGTTCTTCGCGCAGGGCATTTTGCAGGTCGTAGCCAATATAGCCCTGGCTCAGCGCCACGCAGACCGACATCGGCAGCATCGGGGTATGGGCTTCGGTTTTTGCTGCGGCCTCAAAAGCGAGGTTAATCATGCCGACCTGCGGGCCGTTGCCGTGGGTGACCACGACCTGGTGTCCCTGGGCAATGAGATCGACAATCGCCTGCGCGGTTTGCTTCACGGCTTTCATTTGCCCGGCGAGATCGTCGCCTAAAGCATTCCCGCCCAGGGCGAGAACAATTTTCTTACTCATTTAATCCTCACTGTATTGTCACTTCCCGTTAAAGGGGGAAAAGGGTTTGCGGCGCAGGAAGTGGCCCTGACCCGCCGTACCGGTAAACTGGCCATCGTTAAAAATGACTCTGCCGTGGGACAGGGTCTGTCGGATAGCGCCCTGGCACTGGAAGCCCTCCCAGGGGGAGTAGTCGGCGTTGTCGTGTAATTCCTCGTGGCGAATTGTGGTGGTTTTACGCGGGTCGATGATGACCACGTCACCGTCGGCGCCGGGGGCAAGCTGTCCTTTCTGCGGCCACACGCCGAAGAGCTTCGCGGGCGTTGCGCTGGTCAATGCGACAAAGCGTTCTGGCGTAATCCGTCCGCTCATCACGCCATGGGAGAACAGCAGCAGCAGGCGGTTTTCTACCCCAGGCAGACCATTCGGACAGCGATTGAAGCTGCCGCCGGAGATCTGCTGGCGCTGGGCCATCGAAAAGGTGCAGTGGTCGGTCGCCACCACGTCAATGGCGCCGTCGCTGATTCCGCCCCACAGCGCGTCGTTATTGCGCGCGTTACGCAGCGGCGGGCTGAGGATAAATTTCAGCGCGTCCTCACGCTCATAGCAGCGTTCGTCCAGCAGCAGATACTGCGGGCAGGTTTCAATCCACACCGGCTGGTTGCGCGCCTTGGCCAGGCGCAGATAGTCGAGACCCAGCGCATTGGATAAATGGACGATATACAGCGGCGCATTGTCCGAAAGCCAGGCCAGGTTAATCATCCGGGCGATAGCCTCGGCCTCGCACTCGGCAGGGCGGCTCAGCGCGTGGTAGCGCGGCGCGGTTTTCCCTGCCGCCAGAAACTCCACGCGTTTTCTGGCGATGACGGCATCGTTTTCCGGATGAACGGTGGTCAGCGCGCCTGCTTTGTGCAGGTGGCGCAATGCCTGTAGCACTTCGTCATCACTGAGCTTGTACTGGTAGGTCAGATAAAGCTTAAAGCTGCTGATACCCGCATCAACCATCATCGGGATTTCATCGAGAATGGCGTGGTTAATATGCTGAATGACGCCATGGAAGCTGTAGTCGATCACCGCTTTATGCGCGGCATAACCGTGGTACACCTCCAGTTGGTGATGCAGCCTGCATCCGGCGGGGCCAAAGCCCATATGGTCGATAATGGTTGTTGTACCGCCACACGCGGCGGCGCGGGTACCGGTAAAAAAATCATCACAGCTGCGGGCAAGACCGGTGTCGATATTAAAATGGGTGTGTACATCGACACCGCCGGGCATGACGTAGCAGCCTTCCGCATCGATGATTTCGCACGGGAGTTCCGGGGTAATGGTATCGGCCAGCTCACGCACGATGCCGTTTTCGATAAGTAAATCCTGTTTCGCTTTACGGTCGGCGCTAACCACAATGCCGTTTTTAATCAGTACGCGCATAAAACACTCCAGATTCCCGCCGGAGAACCCGGCGGGAGGGATGAGCGGGGATTATTTTTCGCAAGCCAGCCAGCTTAGCGGGATAGCGGCATACATAGCGGCGCAGGTCACCAGATGCGACTTCCAGGTTTTCTCGTTCGGCGCGTGGGCTTCCGGCTCTTTACCCGGGCCAAAACCAATCACCGGAATGCCATGGCGGCCCATGATGGACACGCCGTTCGTGGAGAAAGTCCACTTGTCGACCACCGGCGCTTTGCCAAACAGCCCTTCATAGGCATTGCTGAGCGCCTGCACGGTGAAATGGTTTTCTTCCACTTTCCAGGTCGGGAAGTAGCACTCGGTCGGATAGACGAGGCCGGTCCATGACGGGCGGTCATAGTTGTACATGGAGACCACGGCATTGGCTTTTTGCACGGCTGGCAGGGCGCGGATTTCGTCCAGCGCGCCTTCCCAGGTTTCACCCCAGGTCAGACGGCGGTCGATGGAAACGGCGCAACTGTCGGCGACCGCGCAGCGGCTTGGCGAGGTGAAGAAGATTTCAGACACGGTCAGGGTGCCTTTGCCGAGGAACTCATCGTAGCCCAGGCGCTGGGACAATCCCTGAAGATCGTTGAGAATCGGCCCCATTTTGAAGATGGCGTTATCGCCGCGTTCCGGTGCGGAGCCGTGGCAGCTTACGCCCTGGACATCGATGCGAATCTCCATGCGTCCACGCTGGCCGCGGTAGATTTGGCAGTCGGTCGGTTCGGTGCTGACGACAAATTCCGGGCGAATGCCGGACTGCTCGATAATGTACTGCCAGCACAGGCCGTCGCAGTCTTCTTCCTGCACGGTGCCGGTGACCAGCAGGGTATATTCATCTTCAAGGCCCAGGTCCTTGATGATTTTCCCGGCGTAGACCATGGACGCCATACCGCCTTCCTGGTCAGACGCGCCGCGCCCGCCGATGACTTCATCGTCTTCCATTCCCTGATAAGGGTCGAACGTCCAGTTCTTAATGTTGCCAATACCGACGGTATCGATGTGCGCATCCATGGCGACCAGACGCGGGCCGTGGCCTACGTAGCCCAGGACGTTGCCCATAGGGTCGATAACCACTTTGTCGAAACCGACTTTTTCCATCTCTTCTTTGATGCGATGGATCACGCGCTTCTCATCGCAGCTTTCGCTGGGAATGGCGATCATATCGCGCAGGAAACGGGTCATGTCGTCCTGATAGTGCTGTGCTTTTTCGAGAATAAGTTTGAACGGAATATGTTTAGCCATGAGTGTTTGTCTCCATGAAAAAGTGATTAACGCGCAGCCGGATGTTTGCCTTCCCAGACCACTTCCCGGTAATGCTTAACATCGGTGTCGCCTTCGGTGCTGATCACCAGCACGACGGCGTCTTTATCCAGACCGAGCTTATGCATCAGCGCGTCGCGCTGCGGGTGGAAGTGGACGGCGGCAAGAATGCCAAGACCAACGGCGCCGGATTCGCCGGAAATGACGCGCGGATCTTTGCCTGTTGGGTTCCCCAGAACGCGCATGCCGAGCGCGGCGACGGCGTCCTGGCAGGAGATGAACTGGGTGGCGCAGTTGCGTAACACCTCCCAGCCGAGCGGGTTCGGCTCGCCGCAGGCAAGACCCGCCATAATGGTGGCCATATCGCCGCCCACGTTGACAATCTGGCCCTTAACGCCAGAGCGGTAGACGCAGTCCGCCAGCTCCGGTTCGACGATGACCGAGTGGAGGTTGCGTGCGCCGTAGACATCGACCAGATAACCCAGCACGCCGCCAGCCATTGCGCCGACGCCCGCCTGCAGGAATACGTGCGTCGGGCGGGCAATACCCATGCTGGCCATTTGCTCGACGGCTTCGTCGGCGAGGGTGGCGTAGCCCTGCATAATCCAGGTCGGGATTTTGGTGTACCCTTCCCAGGCGGTGTCCTGCACCACTTCCCAGCCGTTTTGCTGGGCGGTTTTCATGGTAAAGCGCACGGTATCGTCATAGTTCATATCGGTGACGATGCACTCTGCGCCAAGCTTAAGAATGGCGTCGACGCGCTCCTGCGCAGAGCCTTTTGGCATATACACTACCGCATTCTGGCCGAGCTGCTGTGCGGCCCACGCTACGCCACGGCCGTGGTTGCCGTCGGTGGTGGTGGCGAACGTCATCTTTTCTTTGATGGTGGTTTTGATCGTATCAAAAGAGAACGTATTGATATCTAAATGGTATTTTTCGCAAAGCAGCTGCGCGATAGCGAAGGCGCCGCCCAGCATTTTGAATGCATTGAGACCGAAGCGTTGCGACTCATCTTTGACGAGGATTTTGCTTACGCCGAACAATCTGGCCAGATCGTTTAACGCGTGCAGCGGCGTCGGCTGATACCCGGCGATTTTTTGGTGAAAATGACGTGCCTGTTGCGCCTGCTGGCGAGAAAACAGCGGTGACGTTTCGCCCGTAAAGAATCGGTTATCGGCAATATCCATTTTCAATGAGAAAGCAGACATATTCTGTCCTTATCCTTCATAACTGAGGGGGTGAAGCCGGCCAGCAGGCCGGCCCTGAGGTTATTTGATGCGCTTTTGCGCTTCCCTGAGCAGTTGCTCCAGTACCACACCCGGTTTGGCGTATTTGCGGGCAAGAATCATCGCGGCGATGATGTACGGCTTCCAGCTCGCCTCTTTGTAGGTTTCGATGCGGTATTTCTCGAAGACGCCTTCGGTGACTTCACCTTCAGCGCAGGAAACACCGGTGATATCGGCAGGCAGGCAGTGCATGTAAAGCGCATTGCCGTCGCGGGTCAGTTTCATCATCTCTTCGGTGCAGTGCCAGTCTTTGTGGTTGGCGTTCTGCGCCAGGCAGGCTTTTTCCAGCGTTTTCAGCCCGTCGTGGTCATTCGCGCGCAGCAGTTCGGTACGCTGCTCCATCACCTTGTATGGCGCCCAGGACTTCGGATAGACGATATCCGCATCTTTAAAGGCTTCCGCCATATCGGTGACCTGACGGAAGCTGCCGCCGGAGGCTTTGGCGTTGTTCTTCGCGACTTCGATAACGTCCGGGATCAGGTCGTAACCTTCCGGATGCGCCAGCGTGACGTCCATTCCAAAGCGCGTCATCAGGCCGATAATGCCCTGCGGTACGGAAAGTGGTTTGCCGTAGCTTGGGGAGTAGGCCCAGGTCATGGCTATCTTCTTGCCCTTGAGGTTTTCCAGAGAGCCGAAGTGCTCACGCAGCCAGGCAAGGTCGGCCATCGACTGGGTAGGGTGGTCTATATCGCACTGCAGGTTGATCAGCGCCGGGCGTTGCGGCAGAACGCCTTGCTTATGACCGTCGTCCAGCGCTTCGCCGACTTCGCGCATATAGGCGTTGCCCGCGCCGAGGTACATATCGTCGCGAATACCGATGGCGTCAGCGCAGAAGGAGATCATGTTGGCGGTTTCACGCACGGTTTCCCCGTGGGCGATTTGCGATTTTCCTTCGTCCAGGTCTTGCTGCGCCAGACCCAGCAGGTTCAGCGCGGAAGCATAGGAGAAGCGGGTGCGGGTGGAGTTATCGCGGAATACGGAGATCCCCAGACCGCTGTTGAAGACTTTGGTGGCAATGTTTTCCGCCCGCAGCGTTTTCAACGCCGCCGCGATGTCCAGTACCTGCTTCAGCTCTTCCGGCGTTTGCTCCCACGTCAGCAGAAAGTCTTTTTCATGCAGGTGGGAAGTTAGCGTATTGATATCCTTGATCAGCTCGTTAACAGTTTTCATTTTAAGGTCCTGATAGTAAATGACTGGCTTGTTGGCAATGTGGCTGTACGGTCGGGAGAACGGCGGAACCTGAATAGCGACTGACAGCGATATACAGGTCTTAACAATAAGTGTGCCAGTTACGAGTCAACGGCGGTTTTGAGGTGAAAATGGCAATAATTGTGAGAGGTTTGTCACAAAAATAGCCGTGCTGGCGGCATAAATAAAAAAAGGAAAACGATTGGCTCGAAATGTTAAATTGAACACGTTATGTCGGACGATATAAATAAAGGGGGGAAGGTTTGTAAAAGCCGCCAAATTGATAAAAACAGTGGGGCAATTCTCATATTGATATAAAAGTGTGACATTTCTTCCATATTTTCGCCAATAAATGATAAAGAAAGAGCATCTTTATCAATATCGGATGGCGCTAAGTTAGTATCATAGCGACAGGAAAATAAGAAATGTCACACCTCTATAGATATCAGTCAGTTAGTGATATTCAAAGGTTACCTTATGATACCCGCAAACACGTTATCCGTTTTGATGCAGATACAGCCCACCATCCAGCGTTTTGCCAGAATGCTCTCAAGCGTCCTCCAGCTTGAGGTTGAGATAGTCGACGATGCGCTCTGCCGCGTGGCCGGGACAGGGGCGTATGGAAAATCACTGGGGCGCAAGCTGAACGCGGACTCGCGTCTTCTTCGCTACGTACTTGAAACAAAGCAGGAAAAAGTCGTTACCCACTCCCGTTTCGACCCGCTGTGCGAGGGGTGTACCAGTAAAGATAATTGCAAAGAGAAAGCCTTTCTGGGCACACCGGTCATTTATCAGGATCAGTGTGTCGGGGTTATCAGCCTGATTGCCGTCACGCACGAGCAGCAGGAGCACATCAATGATAATCTTCATGCGTTTTCTGATTATGTTCGCCATGTATCATCTATCTTTGTTTCTAAATTACTCGATGACCAAACCGGGAATGATAATATTCGTAAAATATTCTCGACAATGATTGAGAATATGGACCAGGGCGTGCTGGTGGTCGGTGAGGATAATCAGGTGAAGTTCGCCAACCAGACAGCGTTAAAAGTACTAGGCGCCATGCAGGGAAATATGATTGGCAAAACCATTCATTTTCGCCCATTAACCTTCGAACGTAACTTTACCCACGGCCATATGCAGCATGTGGTCTCTTTCGATGATAAAAGCGAGCTGATAATCGGCCAGTTGCATACTATCCAGGATCAGCAGTTGTTCTTGATGGCGTTTCACCAGTCACACTCCTCATCGACCGTGACGCCAGCGCAGGATGAGCCGCAGATAGAACACCTGGTCGGCGAATGCCGCCCGATGCGCCAGCTCAAAAAATTGATTAGCCGTATCGCGCCCAGCCCGTCCAGCGTGCTGATCGTCGGGGAGAGCGGAACCGGTAAAGAGGTGGTTGCCCGGGCGATACACAAACTGAGCGATCGAAAATCGAAGCCGTTTATCGCCATTAACTGTGCCGCGATCCCGGAACAACTGCTGGAAAGCGAGCTGTTCGGCTACGTTAAAGGCGCTTTCACTGGCGCATCGGCCAACGGGAAAACCGGGCTGATTCAGGCCGCCAACCACGGCACGCTGTTTCTTGATGAGATTGGCGATATGCCGCTGACGCTACAGGCGAAGCTGCTGCGGGCGATTGAGTCCCGCGAGATCCAGCCCGTTGGCGCCAGCCATCCGGTGCCGGTGGATATTCGTATTATTTCCGCGACGAACCAGAATCTCGACCAGTTCATCGTCGACGGCAAATTCCGCGAGGATCTCTACTACCGGCTGAACGTCATTCCGCTACGGCTACCGCCGCTGCGGGAGCGCCAGGATGATATTGAACTGTTGATCCACTACTTCCTGCATCTGCATACCCGGCGGCTGGACCTGGTCTATCCCGGCGTCGCGCCGGAGGTGATCGCGCTGCTCAAGCGCTACCGCTGGCCTGGCAACCTGCGTGAGCTCAGCAACCTTATCGAGTACCTGATTAACGTGGTGCCGTCCGGCGAAGTGATTGACGTCTCTTTGTTGCCGCCAAACCTTATCAGCAGCGGTAAACTGCCGGAGCGCGATATGGCAAGCGTCACCGTCCTGAGCGCGCAGCGCGACGACGATGGCGTCACGGCGCTTGAGGAGATGGAAAAGCAGATGATTCGTGAAGCGTTGTCGCGCTACAGCAACAAGAAGCAGGCGGCGGATGAACTCGGTATCGGTATCGCCACGCTGTATCGCAAGATAAAGAAGTACGAATTGCTCAGCGCCTGATGCGACGTCCTCTCCCCGTTGAGGGGAGAGGACATTCGGCGCCAGGGGGCTCAGTCGTTGCGTTCTTGCTCCTGTTCCAGACCGAGAACCGTGTCGACAACCATCTGATAACCGGTGCAGCGGCATAAATTTCCCGCCAACCCGCGCCGGATCTCCTGTACCGTAAACGGCTTCACGTGCGGTTTCGCCAGCAGAGCCTTTGTTGCCATCACCAGTCCCGGCGTGCAGAAACCACATTGCACCGCGCCGGATTTCGCATAGGCCGCCTGCACGACTGACAGCTCGCCGCCCACCGACTCGCCTTCCAGGGTGCGAATCTCCTTACCGTCAATCCAGGCCGCAAGATAGAGACAGCTGTCGATGGCCGTGCCGTCGATAAGCACCGTACAGGCGCCGCATTCGCCGACGCAGCAGCCCTGTTTCACGCTGAGCAGGCCCTGTGCGCGCAACAGGTCGGAAAGGGGCGTCGCCGGCGAAAGCGTAAAATCGTAAGGTGCGCCGTTGATGGTACAGGTCACGGAAATCCAGGATGCGTGGTTCATAAGGAGCCTCCTGCATGGGCCACGGCGCTACGGATAACGCGCTGAGCCATGGTCTGGATGAGATGTAAACGGAAGTCTTTCGCCGCGCGCCATGAGGAGCGGGGGGAAACGTCGGCCAGCAGCGCTTCGCTTACCGCGCTTAGCGTCTGTTCGCTGATGGGGGCGCCCAGCGCCGTCTGCTCGGCGTGCGGGCAGCGCACCGGTGTCGGCGCGGCGACGCCGAACGCCAGCCGCAGTTCGCGAAAAGCGCCGTTCTCCACATGGCACCAGGCAGCGCAGCCGATGGTGGCGATATCCATGGCGTCACGCATGGCGTACTTAAAGTGGGCGCTGCCCGTGCCGGTTTGCGACTGCACCGGGAAATGGAACGCGACGGCGATATCGCCAGGCTCCAGCGCGACCTTACCCGGGCCGGTATGAAAGCCGAGCACCGGGGTAAAACGGGTGCCCTGCGGTGAAATGATTTCCAGCATGGCGTCATACACCAGCGACGGCGTGGCGGAGTCGGCGCTGGTCGCGCCGTTGCAGATATTACCGCCGTAGGTCGCGACATTGCGGATCTGCGGTCCCGCTATTGAGGCCGCCGCTGCCGCGAGGGCGGGCAGATGGCGCTGGACTATCGGGCTTTCAATCAACTCCGTAAAGGTGGTGCCCGAGCCGATACGAATGGCCCCTTCGGGGGTCTGGGTGATGCCGCGTAGCTCGGCGAGGCCGTGAATATCCACCACGTGGCGGTATTTGTCGTTCAGATGGTGAAGCTGGATCAGCACGTCGGTGCCGCCCGCAATCAACCGCGCCTGCGGGTGATTGGCCGCAAGCGTTACCGCCTGCTGCAGGCTGGCGGCGCGATGATACGTTTCAATATCAAACATAGCGTTATCCTTAAATCAATCCCGCCTGGCGGAACTCGATAAACAGGCGTTTCGGCGTCAGCGGCAGGGTGTTGATGCCAACACCGGTCGCCATGCGGACCGCATTGCGGATAGCCGCCGCCACCGGAATAATTGGCGGTTCGCCGAGCGATTTATGGCCATAGGCGGATTGCGGTTCGCAGCTGTCGACAAAGGCGCTTTCCAGCGGCGGCAGGTCCATCATGGTCGGCATCTTGTAGTCCAGCAGGTTGGGGTTACGCACCAGGCCCGAGGTCTCGTCGATGATCATCTCCTCGAAAATCGACCAGCCGATCCCCATACCCATTCCGCCCTGAACCTGGCCCTCCGCCAGCAGCGGGTTGAGGATCCGCCCGGAATCATGGACGTTCAGAATGCGGTTGATGGTAATTTTGCACAGCGCCACGTCGACAGTGAGGTCAACAAACGTGCAGCCGAAGGCGGGTGGGTTGGTGGTGGTTTTCACCGACGCTTCCGCCGAAAGCTGACCGCCGCGCTCAGGGTGATAAAATGCGTCCATCGCCACGTCGGCAACCGACGCCAGCGTTATCCCCGGGCGATCGGTCATCTCAATCATGCCGTGGCGGATCGTCAGGTTCAGCGACGACTGGTGCAGCATCTCAGCGGCATGCTGGATTATCTTGTCACGCAGTTGGCGGGCCGCTTCACGCAGGGCAGGGGCCGCGACATAGCTCTGGCGGGAGGCGAATGCGCCTGGGTCAAACGGTGTGATGTCGGTATCCTGAGTGGAGATAACGTGCACCATACCGACCGGCATGCCGACGGTTTCAGCAACCATCTGCGTAAAGACCGTATCGGCGCCCTGACCGATTTCGGTCGCGCCGCTCTGTACGTGAATGCAACCATCCTGGTTGAGCAGCAGGCGAGCGCCGGCAATTTCCACCCCAACCGGCCAGGTGTTTGAGCTGTAGCTAAAGCAGGCGACGCCGACGCCGTGGCGCAGGTTGCCTCGCTGTTCGCGGTATTCGGCGCGGCGTTTATCCCAGTCGAACAGTTCGCGGCCTTTGCGCAGGCACTCCGGCAAACCGGCGCTGAAGATGGTTTTGCGGTTAACCGGGTTTTTATCGCCTTCCCGGGCAACGTTGCGCAGGCGGATATCGACCGGATCGATATCCAGCGCGGCGGCGGCGTCGTCGAGTAGCGACTCAAGCGCGAACACCACCTGCGGCGCGCCGTAGCCGCGCATGGCGCCTGCGGAGGGCAGGTTGGTATAGCAGGTAGTGGCGCGATAGCCGAACGCGCTGCGTGGGTAAAGGTAGGCAATCTTGTTGCCCCCGGCGGAGGCTATCGAGTGGCCGTGCGAGGCGTAAGCGCCGGTGTTCGACAACACGTCAAGGCAGTAGCCCTTCAGCGTGCCGTCGCGATTAATGCCGAGTCTGGCGTCGATGGTGAAGGCGTGGCGGGTGCGGCTGGCGAGGAAGCACTCTTCGCGGCTCAACGCCACCTTGACCGGGATCCCGCCGAGTTTTGTGGTGAGAAAAGCCGCCATCGGCTCTTCCAGTACGTCCTGCTTGTTGCCGAAACCGCCGCCGACGTAAGGTTTGATCACCCGGATGGAGGACCAGGAGATCCCCAGCGCCTGGCCGACGATGCGGCGCACGATATGCGGAATTTGCGTGCTGGAGACAATGGTGATGCGCTTGTCCTCTTCCATCCACGCAAAGCAGGTCACCCCCTCCATATGGCAATGCTGGATAACCGGCGTCTGGAAGTGGTTGCTGAACTGCTGCTCGGCGG
>NZ_JAFAGS010000150.1 GCF_019237635.1 Pluralibacter sp. | reverse complement strand
CACGTGATGGTGGCTGTCGATATGGGTCGGTTCGCGGCCAAACAGGTCGACAAAGCGGTGATACTGGCAGTCCAGTTCGCGGGCGATTTCCTCCAGCGGCAGCGTATTTTCCTCCGCCATCTGCCAAATCCACTTGCCGAGCTTGCCCTCGCGGGTCAGTCCCGGCATGGCGGAAAGCGGTATGCCCAGGGTGAGGACAAAGTGCATCCCCACCGCCAGCGTCGGCAAACCGCGGCTCAGTTGCGCAGCGTGGTCAATCCTTGCTCCGTTGACCAGCGCCGTTGTCGAGGTTACAAGTCCGTTCTTACAGGCTTCCACAATCCCGTAGTTTTGGCCTTTGCTCAGGCCAAAGTCATCGGCATTGACGATTAACACACGTTCCATCTGCAACTCCTGTTACTGCTTGAGTTTTTCCACGGTGGCGGCAAAGTTCGGCAGCCACTTCTCGTGCGCCAGGATAAGCTCACGCGCCAGCACTTCGGCATCGCGGTCGGAGTGAATCAGCGGGCTCAGGTTCAGCGCCAGCAGGACATCATTGAACTCGCCGCTGATGGCCGCGTGGCTCGCCGCGATTTCAAAGCCTTTAATGGTATGGATAAGCCCCAGCACTTTATCATCAAAATGCGTCAGACGCGGATGCGGTTTCGCCCCCTCCCGCCCCAGCAGGCAGGTCATCTCTACCGCCCAGTCGGCCGGGATGTTGTCGATATGCCCGTGATGCGGCACGTTAACGTAATGCTCGGTCTGCTTATCGTTGTAGATAGCGTTAATCACCTCGCAGGCGGCATCGGAGTAGTACGCCCCGCCGCGCTGTTCCAGCTCTTTCGGCTTCACGTTCAGGTCCGGGTTTTTATACAGATCGAACAGCTGTTTTTCGACCTTCTGCACCACCTGGGCGCGCGCGCCGCCCTTGTAGTATTCGCCCATTTCGATAGCCAACATCTCTTTTTGCTTGAAGTAGTACAGCAGATACGAGCACGGCAGCAGGTTCAGCGAGCGGATAAGCCCTTCGCTAAACGGCAGGTCGAAGATGTTTTTCACGCTGTTGGCGGTTAGCGTACCGGAGGCCACGCCGTCCAGCAGTTCGGCAAAACGGGATTCGCCGTTGACCAGCACATCACGGATAAACACCATGTGGTTGAGGCCGAACAGGTCGATAGACAGCGAGTCCTGTGCCGTCAGCTTCAGCACGTCGGTGATGAACATCTTCATGCCGACCGGAATATTGCACACGCCGATGAAGCGCTTAAAACCGGTGTGACGGTACACCGCTTCGGTGACCATACCGGCCGGGTTGGTGAAGTTAATCACCCACGCGTTCGGGCAAATTTCCTGGACATCGTTGATGATGTCGAAAATGACCGGAATGGTGCGCAGCCCTTTGAACAGGCCGCCCGCGCCGTTGGTCTCCTGACCGAGATAGCCGTGGCTTAACGGAATGCGCTCGTCTTTTTCACGGGCCTTCAACTGGCCCACGCGCAGCTGGGTGGTGACAAAGTCGGCGCCCTGCAACGCGTCGCGACGGTTCAGGGTTTTAAAGACCTTCATCGGTACGCCCGCTTTTTCCACCATCCGCACGCAAAGGGCGTGAATGATATCCAGTTTTTCCTGGCCCGCTTCCACGTCAACCAGCCACAGCTCCGTTACCGGCAGTTCATGGTAACGCTTGATAAAGCCTTCGAGTAATTCCGGGGTATAGCTGCTGCCGCCGCCAATCGTAACGACTTTTAATTTCTGGCTCATAATGTTCTCCCTTGGGGCTCCACAAACGATGTGTGGGTGCCTCTCCACGTACGCGTGGATAGCTAAATGTAATTCGGTGCGTACGGTCTGGCCGTACGGAGTTAATTAATACTGGTGAGCTGTTTGCGATAATTGCTTGGCGTAAATGAGGTCAGCTTTTTAAAGGTCTTAATAAACAGACTGGGACTGCTGTAACCTGATTCGTAAGCAATATCCGTCACCGAGTAGTTCGTAATTTCCAGTTGCTTCATGGCGAAGTTAATGCGGATATCATTAATAATCTGCATTGGCGTTTTACTGTAAAAACGCTGGGTGGCCCGGGTTAAATATTCCTGCGACTTCCCGGAAAGGTCCACCATGTTTTCCAACGCATTTTCGCCAAACTTATTTTTATCGTGCATCGATTCCACAGTGACTTTTAACCATTGCGGCGTCACATCCTGCACCTGCTCTTCACGGTAATGACGCAGGCGGTTAATGACATAAAACGAGACGACTTCAATAAATTCATCAAATTCGTTTTCACGAAAATTCAGCGATGCAACAACCGATTCGATATAGCTGAGAAAGGTACTTTTGACTGAATAGACCTGTGATGCAACCAACACCCCGGGCAGTAACGGCTGGTAGTGTTTCTCGAAGAAACGCTTACTGATGCCGACGTTGAGGATTCGGGTGGCACCGAACTCATAAAAGCTCTGGTGGTGCGACCCCATCGGGATAAAGACAAAATTCCCGCGCTCCAGCATCACCCGTTTGCCATTAATCTCCTGATAATAGCGCCCGGTCAGTACGAGCGTGAACTCGTAGTAGTCGTGCTGGTGCAACCCGCTGATGCTTTCCGTTTTGTTGTAGATGAAGACATGAAAATCCTTACCGTTAAACAACTGTTGTTCAAGCGCGGTACTGATTTCCGTGGTCGTCATCTTTGGTTGCCTCATCGTGGTATCAGCCTGTTATTGTACCTTCTCGTGAAGCTCAATCAATTCGGCGACCAGCTCACGAGCCAGCATCGAGGTCATAAGGTGATCTTGCGCATGGACCAGCACCAGACTCACCTTCATTTTCCCTTCACCTTCGTCGCTTTCGATAAGCTGCGTCTGGACGCGATGCGCTTCACTCAGCGCGATGCGGGACTGCTCCATGGTGGTTTTCGCGGTCTCGAAGTCGCCCTGTTTGGCCTGCTTCAGCGCGGTATAGGCCAGGCTGCGCGCCTGTCCGGAGTTGATGATTAACCCCATAACCACTTCTTCAAGGTCGTTTTCCTTGACGTCGTCAGCGACGATATTTTCCAGACTGAACATAAGATTTCCTCACTACGCGGGCGGTACGGGAGCGCGTCCCGTACCGCGCTACTGTTAGAATTTCAGTGAATTGGCGATGTCTTCTTCGCTTTCTTCTTGCTCAATGGTGCTCTGCGCTTTGTTCGAAATCACCACAAAAGGCAGGTAAACCACGGTCGCTATCATCAGGTTGAACAGCGCGACGCAGAGTGCTGCGATGCTGCCGTTACTGTTAAAGAAGGCGCCCAGACCGGTCGGCATCGTCCACGGCGCCAGGTTGGTCACCGGGGGGATAATGCCCATCGAGTAAGCGGCCAGGGTGATCGCCGCCAGAATCGGCTGCACCAGAATGAACGGGATGAACATCACCGGGTTCATGATAATCGGCAGACCAAACAGAATCGGCTCGTTAATCTGGAAGATGCCTGACGGCAGCGCCAGTTTCGCCACCTGACGGTGATCCGCACGGCGGGAGGCGATAAAGATGGCGATAATCAGCCCCAGGGTCGCACCGGAACCGCCCAGCAGGATGTAGGAGTCGAGCATCGGTTTCGCCCAGAAGTGGAACTGTTTGCCCGCTGCAATCGCGGCATCGACAGAACCGTACTGGTTGTACAGCGCGATGTTTTCCAGCGCCCACGGCGTCATGATGCCGTTGTCCAGCGCCGTCAGCGCCAGCGAGCCATGCACGCCGAAGAACCACAGCAGGGAGTTGAAGATAACGTACGCCCAGCCCACGACGCTCCCCATTGCCGCCAGCGGCGTGGAGATAGAGTCCATGATTATCTGGTGGAAGTTGGTCTGCCAGTGGGTCAGCATCCAGGAGATAATGCCGAACACGGACAGGATCAGGAAACCGGGAATTAACGCCGAGAAGGAGCGCGATACCGAGGACGGCACGCTATCAGGCAGCGTAATCACCCAGTTGCGGCGCACGACGAACGTGAACAGCTCCGCCACCACCAGGCCGATAAGCATACCGGAAATAATGTTCTGACCGCCCAGCCAGTTTGCACCTACCGCATAGGCTTCGCCCACGCTGTACGGGGTCACGGTCATAAAGGCCGCGACGGACAATAATCCTGCCGCCAGCGGATCCACTTTACGTTCCTCCGCCAACGCCATGCCAATAAAAAAAGGCGCCATCAGTGACATAATGCCCAACGTACCGTTGTACACGTTGCCACCGATGGCTTTAAAACCATTCAGGGTTTCAATGGTTGAGGGGTCTAAACGAACTCCAAGGGAATAGAAGAACGAGCCGTCGCCAAAGCTCAGAAATACGTTGTTGATTAAGACGAACATTGCCCCTGCGAGGGTCAATGGCATCAGCTTAATAAAGCCGTTTTTAATCGCATTAACGTGAGGCTGCTTTCCTATTTTAACAGCAAAAGGAAGGAGTACCTTTTCAAGTGAACTGATAAATCTACTCATAGAAAAATACCCTTAAAGGCCGTAATAAAATATTACGGCGATTGTATGTGAAATAACTCTTTGACGGGAAAATTACAACAAATTATTGCGCTGCTGCTTTCTTAATTGATGCAACGGCGGCTTTAAGTACACCTAAACCATCTACTTTACCATACAGAATGGAGTCAATAACCTCTACCGGCTTATTCGGCAGCAGGCGCTGAATCTCTGGCAACATATAAGCAATTTGTGGGCCGAGTAATACCACATCGGCATTCTGGCCTTTTTCACCGGCCAGCGTTTCCGGGAATGCCTCAATCACCACCGGAACTTCATATTTCTCGGCCTGTGCTCGCATTTTAGATACCAGCAGTGATGTTGACATTCCAGCAGAACAGAACAGATAGATGTGTTTCTTTTCCATATACGCTTCCTCAATTTGTCATTTCTGCCAGCATTTCAGCCTTCAGGACGATCATCCTTTCTACGTATCGCGGTACTGATGCGTATTCACCTTCGTGCTGGGGAACAACCGTAACCATTTGTTACTTTGTGTTTATGGGATGAGTATACGGCATCCCGCTGGAGGTGGATAATTCCTGGTAGACTCAAATTGTCTCTCATTGACCTTCGGTTATGACTACCTTCACACTTTGACGAATAATTCGCGCAATTAAATAAGCGCTGACCATCATAAAAAAACCCGGCGACTGGGCCGGGTCTTCGTAGATATCAGGCAAAGGTGCGGGCTGCTACTTCGCTGCTCGCGGGTCGGTATCGTACTCGGCGCAGGTCTGGTAGCCGGAGTTAATCACCCGTCCGGTTTCGTCTAACGCGACAAAGTAGGTCTCTACTTTACCATCCCGTTGACCGAGGATATAGGTCTGGCAGGTGCCGCGCGCATGGATCATCGTTATTTCGGAGGCCGGTTTACCGGCAATCTGCGCTACCTGCTGACGCGACATCCCTTTCTTCACATCTTTTACCACTGGCTGGGTGAACTGATCTTTTGTCCGATCGTAGGCCGTACACCCTGCCACTAACGTTAATACTGCTGTGATACCTAAAAATCCGGCGACATGCTTGTTCATAACCCATCCTCTTTTTTATTAGCGTGTCATAAGCCTGGAATAAATAGTGCTATTTTTCAACCATACCACGGTTACCCGGCGCAAAAGCGCCGTCATTTGCCGCAGTTAAAACTGTGATCCTTGTCGTTTTATCGCCAAAGAGGTAGTTTTAGCGAATCACTATTATGGGGAGAAGGGTAAATGGCTCTGCAACAAGAGATTATCGCGGCGCTCGGCGTAAAGCCGCAGATTGACGCCGACCAGGAGATTCGCCGCAGCGTAGACTTTTTGAAGTCGTACCTGAGCACGTATCCCTTTATAAAGTCGCTGGTGCTGGGGATTAGCGGCGGTCAGGATTCCACGCTGGCAGGCAAACTGTGCCAGATGGCCATCCGCGAGCTGCGCGACGAAACCGGCGACCAGACGCTGCAGTTTATCGCCGTGCGCTTGCCGTACGGCTTGCAGGCCGACGAACAGGATTGCCAGGACGCCATCAGCTTTATCCAGCCGGACCGCGTCCTCACGGTCAATATTAAAGGCGCAGTGCTGGCAAGCGAGCAGGCGCTGCGTGAGGCCGGGATTGAGCTCAGCGACTTTGTGCGCGGCAACGAAAAAGCCCGTGAACGTATGAAAGCGCAGTACAGCATCGCCGGTATGACCAAAGGCGTGGTGGTGGGAACCGATCACGCGGCAGAAGCGCTGACCGGCTTTTTCACCAAATACGGCGACGGCGGCACCGATATCAACCCGCTGTTCCGCCTGAACAAACGTCAGGGCAAACAGTTGCTGGCGCACCTGGGCTGCCCTGAGCATCTCTACCAGAAGGCGCCGACGGCCGATCTGGAAGACGACCGCCCCTCCCTGCCGGATGAAGCCGCGCTGGGCGTAACCTACGAGAATATTGATGACTATCTTGAAGGGAAAACGCTGGATGCCGGTACAGCGAAAATCATCGAGAACTGGTATCTGAAAACCGAGCACAAGCGTCGCCCGCCGATCACCGTGTTCGACGATTTCTGGAAACGCTAAGCATCACAGCCCTGGCCTGCGCTGTAATGCTTGTCAGTTAAGCTCTGTGGGTCATTCCGTTCACTGTATGGCCGGTCTAATTCTGATAATTCCCATCCTGTGAACGGGACAAAGGGGCCACCACGGCCCCCTTGTCAATCCCCGTGGCCCCGCAGCGAAATCGGTGCTTCGCACTACGCTCACCTCCCGACCATCTGCCCGCGGTCGGCTCCATTCGACGTCCTGTCTCATGTCGCCTCTGGCCGCCTTCCCTGGCGTCCAGACCTTGTCATCCGGTCTCCGGTTCGCCGATTTCAGCGGGGACTCAACACCCGCGCCCCGTTCAGGCGAAGAAGAAGCCGGAGGAGCCGGGATTGTTAAGGGCGCGGCGGCGAGCGCCCTTGACACGTTCACCGCAGAGAAATTGACAGGAAGAGGAGGAGGAAAAGTGAACGGAACGGTTCCACTCTTTTTTCAAAGGGGGTCTTTAAAGCATAATAATGAATAAAAATTCATTATTATGCTTAACTGAGTGGCATTAAGGCTTGCCGGGGTCTATTTCATCATGCCAGCGCGGCTTCCTGCGCCAGTCTGACTTCGGCTTCGGCAATGATAGCTTCCAGTTCGCCGAGCATCTCTTCAAACCCAAACGCCGCTGTGACGGCGGCGTCGGAGGTTTTCTGTGCCGCAACGGCCTTCGGTTGCGCCGTTTTCTTAGGGGGTCTCTTACTCACTGATTTTCCGGCTCCGTGTGAAATGTTACA
>NZ_JAFAGS010000053.1 GCF_019237635.1 Pluralibacter sp. | reverse complement strand
CACAGCCATCGCAGCTGATGCCGGAGGGGTTAGCAATGACCACCTGCGCTTTATGCCCGGCCACTTCAATGTAGCCATTGAGTTTACTCGGATCGCGGGAATTGACTTCGTTCAGGATAACCTTGGCTTCCCCCCTGACCAGATTCGGGTTACCTGCCACCATCCCGGCCAGATTCGTATTGATGTTCTGGTGACTGTTGTTAAGCACCGCCCCTTTGCTATCCACATCAAACTGGCTGTAAGTGTTACGGGAAACACCGGCGGCGCTGGGGGCCTGAATATCGACCTGCGGGATCCCACTGGCAGTGTTAAGCACCTGCGGCTGCTGGTTGCCTGGCGCACTTTTATCCGCAACGATCCCCGCCACGGCGGGCGTGATTTGCGCCAGGGAGAGCAAAATGCCAAATGTCAGTGGCGTCAGCGTTGCCGTAAACGCGGCGCCAGGTTTGCTGTCAGCACCTGATGACGGTGAAACGCCTGCGCGGTGAGAACGGGTGATGTCCGCGACGACCATTAACATTCCACGGGCTTTGTTAAACACGATACGATAGAAAAGCTTATTCATTGCCGTTACTCACCCTTAGTGCCTGCCGGAAGCGGATGTGCCTCACGCCAGACCGCCATTTCAAGCCGTGATATGTTCTGTCCCTGAAACCTTTTGACGCGCATCCCTCTGTCCGCACCGTGATGCCATAATGAGCGGAAACAGCTATCCGGAAACAGTTCGTTCAGTACCAGTTGCGCCATCTGCCGGGTATCTCCGAAGGGCGCAATCCAGTCGATGACCCACATCCGGTCACCACTGCGCCAGCCTGATTCAGGTAACAGCAGGCGATGCGCCATCAGATAATGTTGTTCAGCCTCTTCATTGAACCAGGCCCAGCTCATAAAGAACGCAGGTTTATCGTCCTTAAACGCCAGCACGTACTGGCGTTCTTTAATCACCGGCAGCAGTGATGTTGGTAGTGTTTCCAACGGTGCGCCTTTATGGCGCGCGGAGTGCATCCACAGCCAGATGCTGGCGCCCAACACTTCGGCTTCGTTCACGCTACCGCCCAGCACCAGCGGGCACTGTACGGTGAATCCGTTCCATTCCATTAATAACTCCAGTTCAGGCTGAATCCGGTAGTCACAGGGTCAGTTTTAAAACCATCGGGTTTTGACAGCGGAATGCCGGCAAACAGGTCATAGCTGGCCCGCAGGAACTGGCCACGCAGACCCATCACCCCACCAGCCAGATGTTTACCGACCAGCGTTTCACTGCCGCTGCCACCGACTTCGCCATAATCCGCACCGAGATACAGCTCCTGCGCGGGGACGGGTGTTGTCCAGGCGATATCATTACGCACATACCAGCCGTGGCTGGCGGTCAGGGTGCGCTCGCCGTCGAAGCCGCGCACCGTCCAGCGGTTGCCGATGGAGAACATATCCGGCGAGGTCAGCGGGGTGTTGCTGACCTGACGTTGGTACTGGGTGTTAAAGCGAAAGTTCTGGTTACCCAACGCGAACGGGATATTCAGGTTCGCATTCAGTTGCAGGATTTTGCTGAGCGCGGTGCCATAACCGTAATACTCTTCCGGTGCCGGTTGAGCGCCAAACCAGCGGGTACCGCGCTGATAGCTGGCGCCTGCATCAAGTGTGGCGCTGCCGATGTAGTGACGGTGCTGTAAACCGAGTTTCCAGGCGGCAGTCTGTCGGCGCTGGACTTCAATTTCGGTATCGTTGATATAGTTGCGTTGTTCGCGGGCAATCACGTCTGCGGAAAGGGTGGTTTTCTGACTCCCGCTGCGGTGCAGGATACGGCTCAGCTGAAAATCGATATTCTTGCTGCTGCCGCTGTACTGGTAGTCACCGTTAAGCCCTGCGACGGTCTGCACGTAGTCATAACCACTGGCGGTGATACCCGCCTGCCAGTAACCAAATGGCACCGAGTAATGCCCGGTCAGGCTCTGTGATTTTTTGCCCCCGTTGCCGTCAAGGTTATGAGAGCCGGAAAGATAAAACAGGTCGCTCAGCGACAGCGGGTTATCCAGCGACAGGGTGAGATTGCCCTGATACTCGCCAGTGGATTGTGAGCCGGAGTCATCCAGCGATGCATCCACGCGCCAGATGCGTTCCTGATGACGGGTGATAACGATATCGCTTTCGCCGGGCTTATCACCCGGAACAATCTCCATGCTCGTCTGCACTGTTGGCAGGCGCTGCAAGTTTTCCAGCCCCTGCTCGATATCCCGCAAATCCAGCACGTCACCGCTGTGCGCCGGAAATGCGCTATAGAGGGTGGCGTACTTATCGCTGTTATCCGTCAGACGAACCTGGCGCACATAGCCCGGCATCACGACCAGACGCAGCACGCCGCTGTTTAAATCCTGCTGAGGAGCCAGCACGCGGGTGGTGACATAGCCATGACCAATCAGCGTATTCTGTAACTGCCCCATCAGGATGTTAATCCCTTTGGCGCCGAGACAGTGGCCGAGTGCTTTATTCGCCTGACGCTGCAACGGCAGCCAGTGGGGCAATGCCTGCGTGCCGCTCAGCGCAACCTGAGAAAGCGTAAAACAGGGCTTTTCATCCGGAAAACCAGAGGTTGAAGGCGCGGAGGAGGGTTCCGGAGAAAGGCGGATATCAGGGGCGACAGGGGTCACCTGTTGCTCCTGGGCTTTCTGCCGTTGCTGTTGGTTTAGAAATTGCTGGTTGGTATCGTGTTGAGGCAACGGTGCTGCAAAGACAAACGGGCTCAGGGCCAGAGATGGCAGCACCGGAAATAAACGTTTCATCCGTGATCCGGCTGGTTATTTATAATGATCTTTGTTTATGAAAATAACATCTACTTACATTTTGTCGGGAATTAGAACACATTTAAAAGCAAAACGTAAACACAAGACATCTGTGGTCACAAATTTTAGGAGTATTCTTATTCCATTATTGGTTTTAAGCTAAATACGGTGAGGGTGATCGCGGATACGGAAGGGGAACAGGCGCGCTGTCTTTTATTTGATGGCGCAGCGAGACGGGACAGGGCGCAGTGAGCATGCATGCTTTTTTAGCCGGGCCTTATGCGCCCGGCGTGTTGTACAGGGCTCAGGGAGGCGTGAGCTGCTTGCGGATATGATGTTGCAAAACGGCCAGCATACTGGCGCCGGAAAGCCCTATCATCATCGCGCCGTTGACGGCTTCCAGCGGGCCAAGCAATTTCCATTTCGCGCTCATCACGATGTCGCCATAGCCCAGGGTGGCAAAGTTAACGCCGGAGTGATACACCGCCTCTTTTAGCATCGTGAATTCTCCCAGCCACATAAAGAGCACGCCCCAGAGCAAGATCTGCATCAGGTTGCCAAAAAGAACAATCGTGATAATACCAAACAGCGCCATAACGCCCGCTATCGCGCCTTCTTTATTGTGGAAGCGTTTGATGTAAAAACGTATACACCAGACGGACACCAGCGACTGCAGCAGCATATTGCACAGAATAACCGGCATCCCCATCAGCAATGGCAATAACATAGTATTAATCTCCAGACATAATATCGACAGCGGGTCTGCCGCTGGCGCGCCAGCGCTCAAGCAGCGCGACGCAGGCCCAGCCATAAAGCGCGACCACGATATATAAAGAACAACGCATGGCTGATGCCACCCACACGTCTTTTCCTGACGCGCTATCCTGAATGGCCGGGCCAAACAGGATGAGACAGGTTATCCAGGCATTACTCCAGAATGAGGGGGGAAACCGGGTGGCGGCCAGCCGTATCATCCGGCGGGCGACCCACACGCTGAGCAACCCCAGCCAGAGTGCGAGCATCAGCAGCGATGGCCAGATACTGAGGCCGAACCACAATCCCGCCGCCAGCAGAGCGCCCATCAGCGTAGACAGAACCAGCTCTCGCCCGGCGGTTTTCGCCGACAGCGTGTTAGCCTGCTGCGCCAGCATGACGGTTTTCATGATGGCCGGGATATAAAACGCCGGGTTGCTCAACGCAAGCAGCCATACCGGCATCACAATCAGCACCGCGCGCAGCGCCAGATAGTGCGGTGATTCAGGCAGCGCTGGGGGCGCTTTACCCGCTGTCGCCGCGGCGGGTTGTGGCGGAAACAGCGCCAGCGTCAGACGGTTCACCAGCGTGCCGGTGATAATACCAACGCCCATCATCTGGGCGATACCAATGGCAAGCGACTGCTCAATCAGCCCGGCGATGGGGATAATGGCGATAGCGACAATCAGCAGCATTGACTGAGTGCCTTTCCCCGACAATCCCATCAGCATCAGCCGGTAAAGCAACAGCCCCGTCAGCAGCAGCGCCGGAAGGGGATAATAGGTCAGCAGCGGCACCATCAGCACCCCGCCAATCATCGTTGCCGTCAGCATCAGACCGACGATGACGCCTTTCTTGACAGGCAGGGGTTTGCCCTGACACAGCACTATCCAGGCCATAATACAGCCGAGGTGCGGCATCGGCAGGCCAACACCGTAGCAGACCAGCGCCGCCACGGCGATCCCGCTTCCTATCCTCAGTACCGCACGGTCGGCGTTATGCATAATGCACCTCAATAGATATACGAGAAGAGGCTCATCAGGCGAATATACAGGCTACCGAAGAAGTTCAGCACGCCACTGCCGCTGGCGTAGACGAGAACGTCCGCCTGGCCGCCCACCCGCAGGCTGTCGGGCGGGGGTAAATCCTCTTTAGCGAAAGCGACTTTGACCGGGAAACGCTGGGCCTGACGCAGCCAGTCGCGGTTATTATCGATGGTGGGCAGCGCGCCCGCCGCCTGAGGGGAGGAGGTATTGACGCCGTAGCCGATGCTGCGGACCTCCCCTTTAAAGACGTGGCCGGGCATGCTGTCGAGCAGAATCGCGACTTCATCGCCCGGCTTCATGTGGCCGAGGTTGTTCTCCGTCATGTCGGCGCTGATCCAGACATCATTGATTGCCACCAGCGTCATGACCGGCGCGCCAGCGCCGACGAATTCACCAATGTCCGTACGCAGGTCGGTCACCAGGCCGCGGTTGCTGGCGACGATAAGGGTATTTTTTCGGTCCAGCTCCGCTTTGCTGACCGCCGCGCGGGCGCTCAGCAACTGTGAGTTTTTGTCACCCGAGATACCGGCAGCCTCGGTTGCCTTTCGGACATCGGCGGCAGCGGCGGCCATCTGGCTGCGGGCGGTTTCTCGGGTCGCCTGGGCGATTTCGAGACGGCGCACGGAGATCGTGCCGGGATCTTCGCGATATAACCGCTCCTGACGCTCAGCATCTTTAGCGGCGTTTTCGTAGGCGGCAACGGCGGCCTGATAGCCTGCTTTCGCGGCGGCAATCCCTTCGGTATTGGCTTTCACTGAGCTCAGCACGGTGTCGTAATCTGAACGCGCGCGCGCCAGCGAAATATCGTACGGCTCAGGATCAAGCGCAAATAACGGATCGCCAACGGCAACCTGCTGGTTATCGCGGACGTACACTTTCTGGATCTGCCCGGTGACCTCGGCGGCGACGGGCACCACGAAGGCCTGGACTCTGGCCTGCGAGGTATAGGGGGTGAACCGGTCAGACACCAGATACCAGCAGAGCAGAATAACGATCAGGACAAGAATGCCTGTCACTCCACGACGGCTGGCCTGGCCGGCCGGGGATGAGGGTGAGGTCATGGCGAGTTACCTTCTTTGGTCTCGGTGGCTGAGGGCATTGGGGCATCAAGAAGCGGAATCCAGTTATCCCGCTGGCGCAGGTGCGACTCGGTTTCACTGTCGACCAGCGGACGCTGGCGTCCTTTCTCCCAACCGCCGCCTAGCGCTTTATACAGGGTGATCAGGTCGCGCATCATCGCGCCGCGGCTGTTCACCAGACGCTCCTGCTGGTTAAACAAGGCACGCTGCGAATCCAGCACGCGCTGGAAATCCGCCATCCCTTCACGATACTGCGTGTTGGCAATCTCCAGCGAGCGGGTCGCCGCTTTGCCGGTTTCGATAAGCAGCGTAATTTCGTCTTTATCGTTGGCGTAGGCGATGGCGGCATCGTCGACTTCGCGTGCGGCCTGGAAAACAGTGTCGCGGTACCGTTCGTGCAGTTGCAGGAAACGGGCATCCTGCACCAGCACCTGGTTGCCGAGGCGGCCCTGATCCAGCAGGTTCCAGCTAAACGTCGGGCCTGCGACCCACGAAAGCGTACTGCTGCTGCCGGTGCGGGCGCTGATCCCGACGCTGCCGATAAGCGAAATCGACGGATAGAGCTCGCTTTCCGCGACACCTATCAGCGCTGACTGCGCCGCCAGTTGCCGCTCGGCCGTTCTGACGTCAGGACGGCGGCGCATCAGGTCGGCCGGCAGTTCGGACACCAGCGATAAATCGCCTTGTGGGATCACCCCGGTATTGTTTGCCATCTCCGGCAGCGGCCCCGGCTTTCTGGCCAGCAGCACGCTCAGCGCGTTTTGGCTCTGACGCAGACTGGTTTCCAATTGCGGGATGCTAGAGAGGGTCGACAGGTACTGGGTTTTCGCCTGCTGAACGTCCAGTTCGGCGCTGTTGCCGCTCAGGAATAAACGTTCGGTGATTTGCAGGCTGCGTTTTTGAATGTTGGCGTTGTTGCGGGTAATGTCCAGCCGGGCTTCCAGCGTGCGGATATTGACGTACAGTTGCGCGACCTGAGCGGCCATCAGCACCTGAATATCGTCGTATTGCGCAAGCGTGGCGAAATAGAGCGCATCGGCGGATTCAACGCCGCGCTGGAATTTGCCCCAGAAATCAATTTCCCAGCCCAGATTGAAACCTGCGCTATAGCTGGTCGCCGTGCTGGAGTGGTGATCGCGCACCTGGCCCGTACGGACCACCTCACCGCTGCCGATGGTGGCCTGCGGCCCCAACAGGCTTTCCGCAATGCCTAACTGGGCGCGTGATTCGAGCAGGCGCAGTCCGGCAATCTTAACGTCAGGGTTTTTACGCAGCGCTTCGTTGACGAGCGCGGTGAGGGTGGGATCGTTGAGCTGCGTCCACCACTGGTCGTAGGACGCCTGAGCCGCGTGCGGAGCTACCCCTTTCGTTGCTGGCTGCCACTGCGTCAGTTCCGGGGTTTTCGGTGGGGTGTAGTCCGGCCCCAGTTTTGTGCAGGCGGTCAGAACCAGGCAGGCGCCCCCGGTTAACAGGAGGCGCCCAAGACGACCGTCATTTAACATCGTTTCCGCTCGATGCGTTAGCCAGGCCCTCGTTGACCCAGGCCATAAAGATGCGATAACCGATGGAAAGCAGCGTTGCGCCGATGAACATGCCGAGAATACCGCTGGCAGCCATACCGCCCAGCGCGCCCAGCAGCACAACCGGCATTGGCGCATCAACGCCGCGGCCGAGCAACAGCGGTTTGAGCACGTTATCGGCCATACCGGCGATAAGCAGCAGTACGGTGTAGATAATGTTCAGGCCGGTGCCGTGATCGCCCATGCTCCACATGATGGCGATTGCCGGCGCCGTCACCAGAATCACCGGGATCTGCGCGATCCCCAGAATCAGCGCCAGAATAAAGAAGATGCCGACGGCAGGAATTCCGGCCACCGCCATAACCACCCCCGCCAACAGCGCCTGGATCAGCGCCACGCCGATAACCCCTTGTGCCACCGCACGGATGGTGCTGGTGCACAGTTTCGTCAGGGCAAGGCCTTTATTCTCATCCGTAATGCGCATGGCGATGCGTCTGGTGCTGTTAGCGCCTGCGGCGCCCCAGGCCATCATAATGCCCGCGACGATAAAGGAGGCGACAAAGCCCAGCAGTCCGCCGCCCATGCTGGCCAGAATGCTCAGCACCTGTTTCGCGATATCACCCAACTGAGAGCGGTAGGTGCTAATCAGCCCGGGTAAATCCACGGATGCCTTGAGCCACAGCCCGTGCAGTTTACCGCCGATAACCGGAATAGAGGCGATGCTCTCGGAAGGTGGGGGGATCACCAGGCTACCGCTGCTCATCTTGTCGATAAGGCCGCTAACGCTTTCTCCCAGAGAGCTCACCATCGCGACTGTCGGCGCGACGATTAACAGAATACCAAGCAGGACCAGCAGCGTGGATGCCCGGCCCTGTTTTCCACCCAGGCGAGCCGCGAAATACTGGTGGAGCGGGTACAGCGTTACCGCCAGAATAATCGCCCACAGCATCATATTCAGAAAGGGGGAGAATACCGTATAACAGAAAGAGGCTAATGCCAGGATAAGTCCAAACTTGATGAACATATCCATAAACCTGGCAACAAGTCTTTTTTCAACAATGAGCAGATTATTATTTTCCATGATCGTTTGTTCCAGTTGATATGCATACCCAACCGCCTGGGCCTGGCGCAAAAAGCAGGCCAGTATAGAAACGTACTCGTTTTAGTAAATGCTGGAAGTTATTTAAAAATGGCTCTCATTTATGTTGAATTTTATCCGTTTTATTAGTGTAGAACAGAAAGCCCGTGGGAATAAGCAAATATTAAGCGGTAATTATTCAGGTTTGCTAAAAGAGATTGTTAGCCTGCAATACAATGCGTGATCGCATTGATAAATAAAGATTTTGAGAAATACAGCCTGAATGCATAACGCTTCAGGCCATTATCTTCACTTTTTGTCCCGGTGAACAGGGCGGGAGGCGCGGTTAATCCAGCGTGAAGGGATCTGCATCCTGCCAGGCCGGGAACTTCTCGCGATACTCTTTTAACGCCGTGAGCGACAGTTCGGCATCAATACGCGTGGCCTGATGCGGGTCTGCGGTGGCGATGACCTCTCCTTGCGGGCTCACGACGCGGCTGTCGCCGCGATAGTGGTGGCCGTTGCCGTCGGTGCCGACGCGGTTACAGCCCACCACATAGGCGAGGTTCTCAATCGCCCGGGCGACCAGCAGCGCCTGCCAGTGCAGCGAGCGTGGCGCAGGCCAGTTCGCGACATACAGCGCCAGATCGTAATCGCCACGGTTGCGCGACCATACCGGGAAACGCAGGTCGTAACACACCAGCGGCAGAATACGCCAGCCTCGCCATTCAAAGACCACGCGCTCATTGCCCGCTTCGTAGTGATGATGCTCACCGGCCATCCGGAACAAATGGCGCTTATCATAACGATGAATCCGGCCTTCAGGCTCGACCAGCAGAAAACGGTTTACGGGGCCTCTTTCCGTTTGCAGAGCGGCGCTCCCGGCGATAAGGGCATTGCTTTGCCGCGCTTTGTTCTGCATCCACGCGACCACGTCATTTTCAGGAAGCGACTGCGTCGCGGCCTCCATGGCGAAACCCGTGGTAAACATTTCCGGTAAGACGATGATGTCTCGTCCCTGTATCCCTTCCAGTTGACGATCGAAATGGCGCAGGTTGGCAGGTCCATCCATCCACACAAGAGGTTGCTGCAGCAGAGTTATTTTTAAACCAGGCACAATTGAGACTCCCATTTTACGGCGTCTTTTCACTGTAGCATGAGCGGTGGCGGGGTTGGGGGAAAAAAGCGGTCATGGTGACCGCTTGATACAGATTATAACGTTCTGATCGTGGCTTTTAACGCGGGTAGCCGCGCGGCGCTGGCGCTGAGCTTGTCAATGCCCAGGCGCAGCAGGAGTGCGGTTTGTGTGACATCGCCCGCCATTTCGCCACACATGCTGACCGGAATCCCGTAGGTGCGTCCGGCTTCGCAAACGCGGGCGATAGCGCTAACGACCGCCTCGTTGCGATAATCGACCAGTTCCGCCACCGCGCTGTTGCCGCGATCGGCCGCCATGATGTATTGCGTCAGATCGTTGGTGCCTATCGAGAAAAAATCCACCTGTTGCGCCAGCGCATCCGCAATCATCACGGCAGCCGGCACTTCTATCATGATACCGAGCGCCGGGAGGCTTTCCTGAGGAATACTCAGCAATTGCGCCTGCTGCTGTACCAGCGTCTGCACGGCAGTCACTTCGTCCTGCGTTGATATCATCGGCAGCATAATTTGCAGATTGGGATGCAAGGCGCCTGCCCGCAGCAATGCGCGTAATTGCGGAATAAAAATGTGCGGCGAGGCCAGGCAAAGGCGGATGCCACGCAGGCCGAGAAAAGGATTGTCCTCCTTCGCAAGCACAAGGGCGGCTAACGGCTTGTCTCCGCCGATATCCAGCGTGCGGATGGTGACCGGGTTATCGCCAAACGCTCGGGCGATATCACAGTAAACCTGGAACTGCTCCTCCTCGCCGGGCAGTTCGGCGGCGGCGTGGAATAAGAACTCGGTACGGAATAACCCCACGCCTTCCGCGCCCTGCGTCAGCGCGGCATCGACATCTTCCGGGCCGCCGATGTTTGCCAGTACATTAATGCGTTGACCCTGCTGAGTCATCGCCGGCTGCGCGGCGCTAGCAAGCGCGTTTGCTTTGGATTGCCGCCATTCGTCGTGGCGCTGGGTAAGGCTCAGGCGAGTAATGTCATCCGGATCAAACCAGAGCTGTCCTTTGCCGCCATCGAGAATCACATCCGTACCCTCAGGGATGAGCGTGCTGGCGATCGCGGCTTTGACCACCGCCGGGATCCCCATCGCTCTGGCGAGAATCGCGCTATGCGAAGTGGCGCCGCCGTTGCGCAGACAAATACCCAGGATATGGTCCTTATCCAGATTCGCCACCTGAGAGGGAAGAAGATCGTCCGCCAGCAATATGCAGGGTTCATGAGTGACAAATGCCCCCTCGCTGACGCCGCAAAGCTGAAGAAGCACCTGGCGGGCAAGATCGTGCACGTCGGCTTCTCGCTCGCGGAAATAAGGACTGCTTGCATGGCGATACTGGCTTGCTACCGCCTGCATCACGTTCATCCACGCGGTTTCGGCTTGCTCACCTTTCCCCAGTTCCTGTAGTGCCTGCAGGCGAATCTCCGGGTCGTCTAACATTGCCTGGTGCGCGGCAAAAATGTCGCCTTCAGGGCCGAGCGCTTTTTGTTTTAGCGCGTGGAGTACGGCGCAAATCGCTGAGTCTATTTTGGCCATTTCCTCCTCAGGGCTCGCCGGGATACGGCGCGGGAACTCGGGCAGTTCGCAGGAGAACCACTTCGCGCAGCCGATGGCTATCCCTTCGTTTACCGGCAGGCCGGATACCGCGCCATCGACGGTGACGCCCGGGTCCGGCGGCGTCTCGCGCTCAACATTTTCCAGCGCATGAGATTCGCCAAAATGGCTTTCCGCCAGCGCAGTCATCAGCTGGGATGCCTGGTCGGCATCAGCGCCTGAAATCTGAAACAGGATCTCGTCGCCACAGCGAATACCGAGCATAGCAAGTCCGTTAAGGCTACGGGCGCTGGCTCGTTTATCGCCGTTGAACACGGTAATCTCTGCATTACAGCGGGCGGCGGTTGCAACAATTTTTGCCGCCGGGCGCGCGTGAATGCCGTGGGGATTACGCACCGTCCAGCGCAGGGTGTGCGCTTGTCCTGAGGGGGCCAGGTTTTCCTCTGGCGCGGCGCCAACAGCCTCCGCGTCACAGGGGAGAAGGTGTTGCCGCTTGGCTTCAAGGGCGCCAGCGGCTTCGGCGATAATGGCTGACGTCGGGAGCGCTGCCGCTGCACAGACGACGGCGGACAGCACTCCTTCTACAATGGGGGCTGCCATCAGGTGTACAGCGGCTCTCTGTTCTTCCGACAGCAGTTCCAGCGCCATTTCCGTGCTGAGTAGCGCGCTGCCCATATCCATGAATACCAGCACGCCAGCAGGCGACCAGACGGATTCAATGGCTGACAGGATGGCGATAGCGTCGGTGCCGATCGGGTTTTGCGGATCGTCAATGCCTGCGGCAACGGCCAGCGGAACGTTGCCGCCGGACATTTGCAGCGCCAACTCTTCGATCCCCTGCGCCAGGCGCAGGCTATGAGAAACAATGACAATGGCGGTCATAATTATTCCGTGAATCCTTCCTGCATGGCTTTGATCATCAACCAGGAGGATGTTGCCCCCGGGTCCTGGTGTCCGACGCTACGCGCGCCGAGGTAGCTGGCGCGGCCTTTTTTGGCCTGCATGTTGATGGTGTTATTCACCGCCGTCACCGCGTCCTGCTCCATGACGCGCAGCAGTTCGCTTTCCGACATCCCCGCCTGAAGATTTATTTTTGCGGCGTGGAGTACCGGGACCCATACATCGCAGAGCGTTTTGTCGCCTTGTTCGGCTTTACCGCGGGCGATAACGCCGGAAATACCTTCTTGCAGGCAGTCGAGCCACTCCTCAATACTTAACTCAGTGCGGACCCCAATCGCGGCGGAGGTACGGATAAACAGCGTACCGTACAACGGGCCGCTTGCGCCGCCGACGCTGGAAAGTAGCTTCATCCCTGCATTTTTCAGGATATTGCCAATATGCTGGCGCTCTATCTCCGGGAGGATCGTTTTCACGGCGGCAAAGCCGCGGTTCATGTTCAGTCCGTGATCGGCATCGCCGATATCCCTGTCGAGGTTGGTTAAGAAATCCTGCTGTTCGGCCATGTACACTGCACAATGTTCCAGCCAGGCAATAATATGTTTATTATGGATTTTCATGTGGTTACCTTCTTAGCATCCCCAGCGAAGCGCGGGTGTGTTGACCGGTGCATCCCACAGTTGTAACAACGTGGGGGTGCATTTCAGCAGGCTAACGGAAAAACCTGCCATATCCAGTGATGTGCAGTAGTTGCCGACCAGATGACGAACAATGTTGATTCCGCGTTGTTGTGCGGCATGCGTCACCGCTCTGGCCACGCCATAAAGCTCCGACTCTGGTGTGCCGCCGAGACCATTGATAAGCACTATATACTCACCGTGGTTATCAAACTGTGTATTCGTCGAGGTGGTTTCAACCCATCCGCCAGTATGGCGATCCCAGTGGCGTAACGTTCTGAGCCATGGGGTGTCATCCATCAACTGCGCCATGACGCTGTCAACCAGGGTATCGACATCCTGCAGGCTGCGTCTTTCAATGCCGGGTTCACCGTGAATGCCCACGCCAAACTCAATTTCGTTATCCGCGAGTTCAAAGGAGGGTTTACCTGCCGCAGGGACGGTACAGGCGGCAAGCGCGACGCCGAACGAGCGTGTGGCGTTGTTGACCTCGCGGCCCAGCGTTTCGCAGGCCTCAAGGTTGTATCCCTGCAATGCGGCGGCGCCAACGATTTTCTCTACAAAGAGGGTGCCAGCGACGCCACGGCGCCCGGCGGTATACAGGCTGTCTTTGACGGCGACATCATCATCAATGATCACGGTGCCGACGTTGATGCCTTCCTCATGAAGCATCTCCACGGCGGTTTCAAAGTTAAGAATATCCCCGGTGTAGTTTTTGATGAAAAACAGTACCCCTGCGCCGTTATCGACCTTTCGGGCGCATTCGATCATTTGATCGGGGGTGGGGGAGGTAAAGACTTCGCCCGGACAGGCGCCGGTCAGCATGCCGGTGCCGATAAACCCGGCGTGCAGAGGTTCATGACCCGAACCGCCTCCTGAGACCAGAGCCACGGCGTTTTCATGTTGCGGGTGCCAGATAAAGCGGGGGTCATAATTTACCTGCAGGTGCGGCCAACAGGCGGCCAGTCCCTCCATTTGTTCTGTGACAACGGTATCAATCTGATTAATTAACTTTTTCATACTCATTCTTGTCCTGATAACGTGGATAGACAGCTAATTTTCTGATGATGAGACTAATTTCCCGTAAGGGATAAAACAAACCCCAGGTGAATTTGGTTCATAATGAAACGGCTTCTTTTGGGGACTGTTTCATTATGAAATGCCTTCCGTGTATTAAAATAGTTATTGTGATTCAAACGAGATAAATAGTATTTAAGACGCTTCTGAAGGTGTTGTTTTTACAGCGCGATCATAAAAGCAGATTCCTCCTTAATTAAATCCTTGCCGCCACACAGCCCGTAGAGATACGTTGATAATGAATTGCAATCAGCTATTTTGATGTGGAGAACGATATGTCCAGTAACTGGAGAAAGTGGATAACCCTGGCGCTTTGTGGGATTGCGGGTAGCGCAATATATAAATTACCGTATTTACGGGAAACTTATTATGACGCAATGCAGCAGGCTACCGGGGCGACAAATGCGGAACTCGGTTTTTTAATGACAGCCTATGGATTGGTTAATTTCTTATTATATTTGCCGGGCGGTTGGGCTGCTGACCGTTTTTCAGCACGTAAGCTAATGACGTTTTCTCTTATTTCCACGGGAATCAGCGGTTTTTATTACGCGACATTTCCGTCTTACACCATGATAGTTCTTTTACACGCATTATGGGCTGTCACAACGGTATTTACTTTCTGGGCGGTATGCGTACGTATTATTCGTACGCTGGGTTCCAGTGAGCAGCAAGGGCGGTTGTACGGGTATTGGTTCCTCGGTAAAGGATTGACCTCCATTGTGCTGGGTTTTCTTTCCGTGCCGTTATTTGCGAAGTTCGGCGAAGGCGTTGAGGGATTAAGAGCGACCATTATTTTCTACTCTGTGGTGACGATTCTTGCGGGGGTCATGGCATGGTTCGTCTGTGAAGACGAAACGCACAATGAAGATAAAGGTAATTTCCGTCTTGCTGATATGGCGGTCGTGCTGAAAATGCCAACCGTCTGGCTGGCCGGTATTGTGACCTTCAGCATGTGGTCTATCTACATCGGTTTTGGCATGGTAACGCCTTATTTGACGCAGGTGCTGCATATGGGCGAATCGGAAGTGGCGGTCGCCAGTATTATTCGCGCCTATGTGCTGTTTGCGATGGGAGGATTAATTGGCGGTCAACTCGCCGATCGCTGTGCGTCACGCACCCGTTTTATGATCTACGCCTTTATCGGGATGATTATTTTCACCACCGTTTATTGCTTCCTGCCTGGAGATGCCCGTTACGTCACGATAGCGCTTGCCAACATGGTCGCGCTGGGTGTGTTCATTTACTCCGCTAATGCCGTGTTCTTCTCCATCATCGATGAGGTCAGGATCCCTGCCAAAGTCACCGGTACTGCGGCGGGATTGATCTCGTTGCTCACTTACTTCCCGGAAATCTACTGCTACACGATGGTGGGCAACATGGTCGATCGCAAACCGGGTATTGCGGGTTATCAGGACGTGTTCATGTTCATGCTGGGCTGCGCCTTTGTAGGACTTATCGCTGCGCTGGTGTTGCAGCATGTAAACCGTAAAAACCGGGTCAATGCAAAAACGACGACGGCGCAACCCGCTGACGTTAACTGCGCATCCTGAACACAAACGACAGGGGAAGTAATGATGGAAATGATTCATGAATGCGCGCGCCAGACGCCGGTGATTGCCCAAACAGACGTTCTGGTGATTGGCGGTGGCCCGGCGGGACTGACGGCCGCGATTGCTGCTGGCCGCTTAGGCGCTAAGACCATGATTGTTGAGCGCTTTGGCTCTTTGGGCGGCGTGATGACCCAGGTCGGTGTGGAGAGCTTTGCCTGGTATCGCCATCCGGGTACTGAAGATTGTGAAGGGATTTGTCGTGAATACGAACATCGTGCCCGGGCACTCGGATTTACCCGTCCGGAACCGCAATCGATCAGTGAAGTGATTGACACTGAAGGGTTTAAAGTCGTTGCCGATCAGATGATTGTGGAAGCTGGCGTCGAGCCGCTGTACCACTCCTGGGGGGTGGACGTTATCAAAGACGGCGACACCCTGTGCGGGGTCATCGTGGAGAACAAATCCGGGCGCGGCGCGATTCTCGCAAAACGCATCGTTGACTGTACCGGTGACGCGGATGTGGCCGCGCGCGCAGGAGCGCCATGGACCAAGCGCAGCAAAGATAAGCTGATGGGCGTGACCGTGATGTTTAACTGCGCTGGCGTGGATGTTGCGCGTTTCAACCGCTTTGTGCAGGAAGAATTACAGCCGACCTACGCCGACTGGGGGAAGAACTGGACTATCCAGACTACCGGTAAGGAAGACCGGATGTTCAGTCCCTATATGGAGGATATTTTCACCCGTGCGCAGGAAGAGGGCGTTATTCCTGGCGATGCGCAGGCGATTGCCGGCACCTGGTCTACGTTCTCTGAAACCGGTGAAGCGTTCCAGTTGAACATGGTTTACGCCTTTGGCTACGACTGCACCGACGTTTTCGACTTAACGAAAGCCGAGATTGCCGGTCGTCAGCAGGCGTTATGGGCGATTGATGCGCTGCGCCATTATGTTCCGGGGTTCGAAAATGCACGGCTGCGCAATTTTGGCGCAACGCTGGGGACGCGTGAATCCCGACTCATTGACGGTGAAGTTCGCATTGCGGATGAGTATGTGCTCAATCAGGGGCGCTGCGCGGATAGCGTCGGCATTTTCCCAGAGTTTATCGATGGTTCCGGCTATCTGATTTTGCCGACGACAGGCCGTTTCTTCCAGATCCCCTACGGATGCCTGATACCGAAAGGGATTGAAAACCTGCTGGTGGCCGGTCGCTGTATCTCGGCGGGGGTGGTGGCTCACACCTCGATGCGCAACATGATGTGTTGTGCGGTAACCGGGGAAGCTGCGGGCACGGCGGCTGCCGTCTCGCTGCGCCAGAACCGCGACGTTCGGCATGTTGATATCCCTCAATTGCAGAGTACGTTGCAGGCCCAGGGTGTTCGTCTGGCCTAGCAACAATAACAGGGCGCCAGGCGGCGCCCTGTGTTCATAGAGGAGGGCGGTATGAAGGACGATGAGCTGGAACATTTGCGAGCGAATTACTGGGGAACCACGTTTCTCTGCGGCGCCTTTCTGGGGATCTTTCTTTTCATGCTGCGCCAACAGCAAAGTGGATTGATGTTGTTCTGTATGGGGGCGCTGGCGTTGCTGTGCGCGTTTTTTTCTCTGCGCCTTTCCCGGCAGTTGCGAAAACTGAAACGAGAACAGCGCAACGTTAACGTCCGCTGAACCGGATTGTTCAGGAGATACGAATGTTATTGCTGAAAAAGCGTTTTGCCCTCATCGAGGCGAGCGTATTCATTCCGGCGGTGGTGTTTATCTGTGCTGTGATTGTCAGTCTGACGATATATCCTCAGGAGACCAGTCATTACATTAATCAGATGCACCATTATCTGACCTGGGAAATGGGCGGTTTTTTTCTGGTAATGACGTTTCTGGTGATTTTGAGCTGTGGGTGGCTTGCCTGTTCACGCTACGGGACAATTCTGCTGGGAACGCCCGGAGATAAACCCGATTTTAGTTTTCTCACCTGGCTTGGTCTTATTTTTACCTCAGGCACCGGCGGCAGCCTGCTCTATCTGGCGTCGGTGGAGTGGATCTGGATTATCCAGCAGCCGCCGTTTGGTGCGGCGCCCGGGAGTGTTCAGGCCGCTCGCTGGGCGTCGGCGTACGGTATGTTTCACTGGGGACCATCGGCCTGGGCATGGTATCTGATCTGCGCCGTGCCGATCGGCTGGTTTATGCACGTGAAAAAAACGACATCATTAAAAATTAGTGATTTATGTCGGGGATGGCTGGGCAACCGGGTAGATGGCGTGTGCGGGCATTTGCTCAATTTCTTCTATATGTTTGGCCTGCTTGGCGGCGCGGTGACGTCGCTGGCGCTCGGTACGCCAATGATATCCGCGGTTTTTTGCCGCGTTTTCAATCTTGACCCTGAAGGGCGCGCCATCAACATCTTCGTGATATTTATCTGGACGCTGGTCCCGCTACTGATTTTATTCTTCGGCCTTAAAAACGGCGTTGCCCGCGCAAGCAACTGGAACATCCGCGCCGATATTCTGATGCTGCTTGCGATTCTTATCTGCGGCCCCACCGCCTTTATCCTTAACCAGTCTATTGATGGCTTAGGGCTGATGCTACA